>NZ_JAGWCS010000011.1:0-58119 GCF_020657705.1 Clostridioides sp. ZZV15-6598
ATCTATATGAGTATATAGCACAACTGTACTTATAAGATAATCATCAAAAATTCTACTTGCTTAGGAAATTCTGATTTGTAATAAATATCTTGCAATACAACAAAATAACTGTTGTCATAATATGTTTTTGCTGTATTTACACTTAAATAATACTGTAAATAGAATTACCTAATTGCTTCTTCTGATGGCTTTAATATACATTTTTTCACTTCCTAATACACTCTTTTTATAAAATACATTCCAATACAGATATCCTCCTTTGTCCAGCTTGAATGCTAAAGGTTCGGTTATTATTGATTTACCTAATGCTATATCTTTAATAACTATACAAATCGATTTCTCCTTATAAATTTTCTATTCATGAAATATTTACTTGTTATTAATTAATCTTTCAGTTTCTTTACATGAATTTTCTAAAATATTTACCAACCACATATAGTTTCAGATATTTATATTATAGAGAAAACTTTATTTACTTGATTTCCATAATCTATTGACATTGTTACAAAACTTCAATTTATAAGGTTGATTTCTTCTAATTTAGGCAATAGATTTGATTTATTGCAAACAAAACTTGAGTCATTTCATATATAGGATGGAATTTATTGTTTCTTAAACCATAATTTTCTGATACATATCTAAAATTTGCTTTCTTTTAATGAAATTATATCATAACTTAAACTTTAAATCAGTTCTTTTCTAAATAGAAAAATAAGATAAAACCATTGAAATTATGTGCAAGATAATAGAAAATCATATGCATTTAAATATACTATTTCTTAAATTCTTTTAAGAGCTCTTAAGTATATCTTTTGGTTTTGATTCAATGTAATTATATATTCTTAGCTGATAGATATACTACTACCATCTAATGTACATTTATAGTAAAGATTTTTAATTTTTTTAGTTACCTTTATTTTTTTGATTCTATATTTATGTTATATACTATACACATAGAAACTGTATCTATCACTTATAATATGGTTCTTTGTTATACTTTTAAAAGTAATTGCTTCACTAAAAATAACCACATAAGTAATTATCTTATATGGTCTATGTTAGTTATTCAGTATTATAAAGTTTTATTTTTAAATATCATACAGTAGTTATATTTAACAGTAGTACATCTTACATCTATATTAAATTACCTCTACTACATTAAAACCTTGTTTTTCAACTTCTTCTACAAAATTTTCTCCATCAATATGAATACAGTAAACCTGGTTTCTGTATTCCTTTGGAATAATTTCACTTAACATTCTTAGTGACGTGTGTACATTTTCACTATCCTCATTAAGACATGTATCATGATAGATTAAATTTCCAGATTTCAAATAAGGAATTACATCAAAATTTGTTTCACATGTATCTCCACTATAAAAAATATCATTTCCATTATCAAATTCTAATTTATAAGAATAAGTTTTTATCGCCTTGACATGTTTAGTTATAAATCCTGAAAATTTTAATTGTAACGAGTCAATTCGTTTATTCTCAGCATCATATACTACAAAACTTTCATTTTCTCTTAATCCTAAAAGCTTTAAAAACATACTTATTTTTTCTTTTTCATTAAAATAAACTTTAGTTATTATTTTATATTTCCAATAGCAAAATCCTATAAATCCTCCCAATGAACCTATATGGTCTGAATGCATATGTGTTATCAATACATTTATTTCGTTGATTCCCTCTATCAAATTCTTCTCTAGAATACTTTTAAATACAGTTTCTCCACAATCAATAAGTAACAAAGTGTTATCTTTCTTTATATATGCGGCAGTATTTTTCTCTTTAGTATGATATCCTGAACCTCTACCTAAAAATAATAGCTTATTCATAATATTTCCTCTCTTAATTCTAATCTTTGTTACTTACTTATTATATAATACTTTTATTATCTAACAACATATACATATCTTACTCATCTCTAACAAAACCACACCTCTTTATTTATATATTTTCACGTCTAATTTCCAATAGAATCTATTTGAAATTTAATTTATTCTATCTCTTTTTTTTACATATTCCAGTATATAACTAATTCCCATACCTATAAAACTACCAACTACCCCCCACATAAAATTATCTGTGACAAATCCAATTGATATACCAATTATAAAACCACCTATAATTAAATTATCTGATGGGTCATTTTCTTCCTCATTTTTATTATAATCTGTTATATTATCATTAGGTAATTTACTTGATACAATTGTATCTTCAACTTCAGCTTTATTTTCATTAACTATCAAATCATCTAAAGTTACATTAAATAGATTTCTTAATAATATTAGATTTTCTATATCTGGATATGTTTTATTAGATTCCCATTTTGATATAGCTTGCCTAGATACATTTAGCATTTCAGCAAGTTGTTCTTGTGATAAATTTCTTTCTTTTCTTAGCCTTTTTAAATTTTCTCCCAAGTTCAACATAATCACCTCATCTCAATTTAAATTATATTCATCTATCAGTTTATTCACAAGACTTATATAGTTGCATCTTGTTAACTATTAGTTGCATCGCTGAATTTATCTACACTTCAAATAAGAAAATAATAAAGGAGTTGTTTCAAAATTGATTTTTTATAATCAAATTTTAAGTTCAACTCCCTTTTGGATTTTTATATGTTATTTTTTATTCCAAATGCTCCTCTTTAAAGTGTCATACCTTTTGCATAATCGCAGCAATTTCCTCCCGTACCTTAAAATACCTTTTTTCCGGAATGGGAATCATCGTGCCTGTAACCATGGTAATTCTATAGCGTTCCACAGAATCAATAAATTCACAGTTAACCAGATACCCCCTGTGTGGTCTACAAAAGATTTCCGGGAATAATAGCGCTACCTCGCCTATAAGCCGTTTAATCGTTACTATCTTGTCCACAAAATGAACGACTGTATACTTGCCAATCGCTTCCGCATATACCACCATATTTGGATCAATATACTGTAGACCTGTGTCGTTGCGCAGTTCTATTTTTTTGTGCTGCTTTTTCACACTGCTTTCCGTCACCAGCTTTTGTACATAGCGATACGTTTGTACGCTGACCTTGAAAGGAAAGACCTCGTCATCGACCAGCTCGTTCCACTCGTTTGATACATGCATATGCGTTATTTTTACGCTCTTATTTTCGCCAGACTGTCTAAAATGAATTGTCACTCTTTGGTTGGCCGCTGCCACTTTATCAGCGTCTTGTTCAGTGTGACAGGAAAAGCGCCCGACTACGATACTGCTGTCTTTTCCGGGCTGTAGTAGGTAAAACTCAACATTCTCCATCTCTATATTTGGCATGATAAACCCATCTTTGAAGTAACTTTTTACTGCTATTTCACCAAACACGAACAAATTGCCTGGACCAATCCACATGACATCGGTATCCAATGCAGAAAAGAATGGCTCTGTGTTGAGATGATAATATTCACGAAGCATATACTCAGTGTACTCCACCACGTTTTCCATTACCAATTCCATTGAACACCCTCCTTCTGATTAAATATTGCAATTACTATTTTGCCGCAGATTAAATTTTTTTGCAAATAGTTTAAATATTTTTGCTGTTTTGAAACTTGTAAAAAATGTCATTCATCATCTTTTGTACAAGAAGATATCAAAATCCTCGTTCCTGCTGGGCAGTTTTGACAGTCTTTAACTTGAACCTCCTCTATCGGATTCAATATTGTAATTGTAATTTTGTTAAAAACAGAGTGCATCCCACTCAAACCTCAAGCGGGATACACTCTGTTTTTTTGTTCCTGGTCTCGAAAGTATACTGTGCAACCAGCTTCTCATCTAATCCACTTTTTTATTTGATTCTACTTATTTAAAATTTCATCCAGAGACGTATAAAAGATTTTTTAAAATCATCCGCTCCCTAAAATTTCATTGAACGCTCGAAGTTTATTTTTCATTTCTTCTACAAAGGTTTACTCTTTAGTAAATTCCGCCTGTGTAATACATCCTATCTTTCTTTGATAAGCTCCTATTGCAGATAAAAATGAATAATTATGCAAAGTCTTGCCTCTCTCTATTGGTGATGAGGTCTTTCCAAATAGACACGCCAAAGCATACCCTTTGTCAAATTCAATTGTAAAAGGCTTCCCCTGAACTGTTCGCCCGTTATGTTGATTTTCTATTCCGACGTCACGTCCCATGTCAGTATGAAAAGTCAGATTGAAAATAAACGATTTATTCCAATAACTTGCTATAGTTCCTGTAATTTTAATAATATGTTCTCCAGTCAGAAATTCAAGGTGTGCTTCATTTCCACGGTATGTTCCATGTGTATTAAGGTCAAACTGAGCATAACAAGTACCTATAAGATCAATAGCTTCTCCATAGCGAATAAAAATTTCATTAGGAAATGTACATCTGAGTTCCTCATATTCACGGAAGTCATCAAAATCAACAGCTCTTGATGCCTTGGCATCAATTAAATTAGTTTTTCTCAAATTCAAATCTGTCATATAAAATATCCTCCTTTTCTTTTTTCTAATTTTATTAAATCCATCAATAAAATTCAATGATTTGGAACAGATGACCTATTTTGGGGAATAAATAGCGAATATTTGATTAGACAAATACGATTTAAATCAATTACACACACATCCTTATCTGTTACACCTATAATGAAACTTATTTCTTGAAAATAAGCTAATCTACGCAAAAAAGAAAGCTGTTACACATCAATTTATAATTGTTATGCAACAGCTCCAACTTTAAGCTTCTCTTGTATTTTTAATTATTTCACAAATCTTTCTAGCATTTTCAGCAATATCTTCAACACTACCTTTAGTTAATAATCCACCAAATCCACACACATCAACACCATTTTCCAACCATATATGTAAGTTATCAAGAGTAATTCCACCACTTGCCAAAATTGGCATATCAGGTATTGGTGTCTTAAATACTTTCACTAATTTTGGTCCATAAAAATCTGATATTGGAAAAGCTTTGACAAAGGCAGCCCCTAAGCTCAATGCATCTACTGCTTCAGTCAATGATGTACATCCTGGTGCATAAGGAATCTGATATCTATTACAAATCTTTGCTACACCTTCATTGTAATTTGGTGCAATAATGAACTGAGCACCATGTAAAATGGCATGACGAGCTGTTTCACTATCCAATACAGTTCCTGCTCCTACACAAAGTGTTTTACCATATTTTTGACTAAGCCCTTGTATAATTTCTCCAGCATTATTCAAAGTATAACTCATTTCTATAACTGGTACTCCACCTTTAATACAACCTTCAGCAATCTCACATGCACGCTCAAGTGTTTTTGCTCTTACAATTGCTAAAGCTCCACATTCTACCATTTTTTTGGTTATATTCATCTTTTTCATACCATTCACCTCTACATTCATCAAAGCATTTTGATTCTTCATTAATTTCAATCCCATTTTATAATACTATATTAGTTATATGTCAATGTGATACCCCTATCTGTGTTATCTATTCTCACAGTTTTTATTGAACAACGCTTTATAATTTTCAACTACTTGCTTAATTTCTTCAAGAGATTCTCCTGTTGGCTCAATTACAGGAAATCGTGCAGGCCCAACATTAATTCCATTCAAGACAACAGTTTTTTTTATAACAGATGGAATAGTTCCAAATTTTAGGATACGACGAAGTTCTTCAATACTATTTTGAGCTTTTTGAGCTTCTTCCAAATCACCCTTCATGAATTTATTATAAATAGCAATATTAATCTCTGTTAGAAAATTTGCTGTGGCTGCAACAGCACCTTGCCCACCAGATTTCAAGGTATCAAGAATAAGGGAATCTGAGCCTGAAAATACACTGAAGTCTTCATTCCTAGTTATTTCAATATAAGCTTTTATATTATCAAGCTTACCACTACTATCCTTTATTCCAACAATATTCTTTACCTTAGATAATTCAAGTACTGACTCAGGTTCAATATTAATTCCTGTCTTACCTGGCATGTTATACATCATAATTGGCAAGTTAATTGTGTCAGCAATAGCTTTATAATGTAAAATTAATTCCTGTTGTGTTGGTGCCACAAAATATGGTGTAATAATTGATAATGCACTTGCACCTATTTTTTCCATTTTCTTGGACAAATTTATAACTTCTCGAGTTGAATTGCCCCCAGTGCCAACAAAAACTGGTACACGATTATTAGTATGATTGATAACAATTTTTGCAAATTCAACCTTTTCATCATCTGTAAGTACATGACATTCACCATTAGTTCCTAAAATAAATAATCCATAGATTCCCCTATTAATTAGATAATCAATCAATTCACATGTTGCGTGTGGATTGATATTTTGATTCTCATCAAATGGAGTTATCATTGCACATATAATACCTTTATATTTCATAAAATTACATTCCCTCTCTAATAGACTTTCCAAGACTTCCTCCTGGATGCCACTTTAAATACTGCTTTGCATCAAGACCTTTAGCATACTGAAGTGCAACACTTAATGATTGTAATACTATAGTTTCAGCAAGAATTGACGCACGAGGAGCCTTATTAAGGCAATCTCCTTCCTGTTTAACACCTGCAAATAAGAATATATCAGAAGAATTCTTTAAGTATGAATCAGTATTTCCACTCACACCAATTATTTTTGCTCCATTTGTTTTTAATGTTTCAACAGTTGCTTTTAATTCTTGAGTTTCACCACTATTCGATATTGCAATAACAACGTCACCCTCAAGTACTTGACCACTTGACCCATGTACTGCTTCTGTACCATGCAGTATATATGCTGGTGTTCCAGTAGATGAAAGCAATGAAGAAATATATCCCGATACATGACCTGGTTTACCAATACCAGTTACATGCACACGTCCATGCTTCCTTTCTGCTTCAAAAATTAAATCACGTGCTTTGTTTATAGATACTTCATCTATTGAAGCAATGAACGTCGCAACTTCATTAGATAGATTCTCTAGAAATACAGGTAATGTATTTTCCGCCATAGATTTATCCTCCTTAAAATTATAATAGGAATACCTATTGTCCTTGTATAATATTAATATGTTTTAGATAGGTTTTATAAATTGTAAAATATTATGTAATATTGAACCAACCACATTATAATCAATATTAGGGAAAGTCGCACCTTCTATACCAAGTGTTCCATAAACTGGATATAGTATAACTGGTAAGAATGCAAGAAATAATCCTACAACGAATGAACCAACAATAGCTCCTCTCCATCCACCTGATGCATTACCAAACACCGCTGCTGTACCACCTGAGAAAAAACATATATGAGCAGCTGGAATAATTACTACAGGGAATATATTAGGAAATGATGCCATAATAACAAT
Organism: Clostridioides sp. ZZV15-6598; assembly: GCF_020657705.1. Taxonomy (NCBI): domain Bacteria; kingdom Bacillati; phylum Bacillota; class Clostridia; order Peptostreptococcales; family Peptostreptococcaceae; genus Clostridioides; species Clostridioides sp. ZZV15-6598. Next base: position 7,327 of record NZ_JAGWCS010000011.1, read on the forward strand.
TGCTAATAGGCCAGCAGTATATGCTGATATAAATCCAATAATAACTGCATTTGGTGCGTATGGAAATACTGTTGGTACATCTAATGCAGGACGTGAACCTGGAATATATTTTTCTGAAATAATTACGAATGCTGCAGTTATTTCAGCCAAGAACATGCGAACACCTGACATTAATATTGACATACCAGCTACGAATGTAAATGCTTCTATAAGAGGGAACACTAACCAGTGTGTTGAGCCAGCAAGTTCCTGAGTAAATGCGTGACCAGCTTTTAATGTTGCTACATAGAATAAGATTAGCATAACTATAGACAGACCCATTAAGAAATCTCTGAATATTGATAACCACTTAGGAAATTTAATCGTTTCTGTTGTTTCTTCTTTATGCTTTGAAAATAAACGACCAATATAACCTGATAAACCATAACCAATCATGTTGAAGTGACCAATAGCTTGTTCATCGCCACCAGTTAGTTCACGCATAAATGGTTGACAGAATTGAGGTAATGCAGCAGACATAAATCCTAAGATAGTACCTCCTACTAAAATAGTAATTGTATTATCGAATCCATGTGCTTTCATAATCAAAACTAATACACAAGAAAAGAATAAACTATGACCTGTTGTAAAGAAAATATTTTTGAATCTTGTAATACGTGCAAAAACTAAGTTTAATATGAATCCAAGAATCAATGTACATGAAACCGCAAAACCATATGTACCTTGTGCAAGTGCAGTAGCTGCTTCTGGTGAAGCTATAACACCTGTAATTCCAAAGCCTTGTTGGAATAATTTATTGAAGTTCTGTAATGCTCCAGTCATAGCTGAGGCACCAATACCAAATATCAAGAAACCTATAAGTGTTTTTGAAGCTCCAGTAAATACTTCAACAGCTGGTTTCTTTTGAAGAATCAATCCTATAAATGCAACTACACCAAGTAAAACAGCTGGCGTACTCAATAAACTAATAATAAACTCCATAAATAGCCCTCCTTATTCTATTAAATTTTATTTTTCTTTCGATGCAAGAAATTTTTCTAATGCTGTTTTAATTTCATTACGGTCAACAATGTTGTGAATTCCAATTATATCAAATTTCAAATTTTTATTTTTTAACTCTTCAGCAACATCGATTAATGTTTCTACAGCATCTCCATTAAATCCATTTAATGAGTCTAATGAACCATGCTCTACTTCAATTGGAAAATTATTTTCCTTAATGATTTGTTGAGTCTTTATTTTTAACATCAAACTTGAGCCAACTCCTGCTCTACATGCGATTAAAATTTTATACATAATTAAATCCCCCTTTTATAATTCGTGTGTTTTTATAAAATCAATAATTTCATTAGCTTCCTTAGCATTATCCAAAACTCTAAAGAATTCTTCTTCTTCCAATAATTCAACTAACTCGGACATAGCACGTAAATGAGTATTATTATCTATTGCACTTAAGCAAAATACATATTTTACAGGGTCATTATCATCATTTCCAAACTCAATAGGATTTTCTAAAGTAGCAATCCCTATTGCAATTTCTTTTGCCCCTGCTTCTGGTCTAGCATGTGGAAGTGCCACATGTTTTGTAATTACTATGTACGGCCCAGATGCCTTTGCTGAGTTAACCATAGCATCTACATAGGCTTCAGTTACTTTATCATTTTCAACTAAGACAGAAGCTGACTGTCTAATAGCCTCCTCCCAATCTTTAGCTTTTATCCTTAGTTTTATTAATGTTTCATTAGTAATGTCACTTAGCATAGGTCCTTCTCCTTCCTTAGACGTAAAATTTTCTATTTGTGTAAAATAAGCTAATAACTCACTTGAAAGCATACTTTCAGAAGTTACTTTAGCATATTTTTTTATTATATCCATAACCTCATCTATTTTAGGTTGTCTTAAAAAAATATCACCCAATTGAATGTACACTTCACGTGTAACCTTATATTTTTCTTTTGGGGTCATAACAGGACTAACTTTAATTACTGGAACGTCTGTTTTTAAACCCTCTGCCTTATAATTAGTAGTAAACACAATGTCTACAGATTCACTGATATTTTCCAACTCAGAGGATTCTAATATTGGTAGAAAATACAAATCAGGAAACAAGTTTGTAAGTTCTGCATGTAAAATAGCCGAGCTACCAACGCCATTTGAACAAACTATCAATGCTATCCTTTTTCTAGGTCCATCAAACTCTTTTTTATCTGAGAAAAGGGTTGCAAAATGCATAGTTAAATATGCTAATTCCTCTTCTTGAATTTCCTCTCCAAATAGTCCACAAAACTCTTTCATTGCATTACTCACAATTCTGTAAACTAATCTATATTCTTCTTTTACCTTTTCACAAATTGGATTATAAATAGGTAATTTAAATAAAAGTCTGTAATAGGCTGGTCTAAAATGAGAATATAATCTCTTAAATATTTTTTCTTGACTTATATAATAAACTCCACTTAAATATCCAAAATTTGTCATCATTTTATTTACAATTTTTGAAATAACAGCTCTATCTTCCGTATCTTCTTCATCATTTCCTATTGATATACCTAAAATCCAAGCACTAATATACATTATATTATGAGATTTTATCTTCTCTTTACTCTCATATACTTCTAATAGTTCCCTAGCAAATTTGTACTCCTTCATCGAACTCATGACTGCAATATTAGGAATATCTATATTCTCTTGAGCAACTATTCTATTTGAATACATCCTTGCTTTTAGAAAGATAAAGATATATATAAACTCTATTAATCTATCTTCAACAAAAGTAATTTCATATTTTTTTACAAGCTTTAATATAATTTTTTTAGCTTCTTCAAAGCTATCTAACTTATACTCTTCAATAAAAATATCAAATACTCTTGAACTTTTCTCATTAGATAGAGTTTCTATAATATTTTTAATAAGTACTCTTCTAATTTCCATCTCATTCCCGACTAAGTAATATCCGTTTATGCGATTGTTCTTAACCTTAATACTCTTTTTTTCAAGCTCTGGTATCAAATCTTTAAAATCAAGATTTACAGTAGACCTACTTACTTTTATAGAATCTATAAAATGGTTGATTGAAATATCCTCCAGATTAATAAAAAGCATTAAATACATATATAAAAGTCTTTCTGTTTTGCTAAAGTAGTAAGTATTCTTAGAATAGTTTTTTTCTAGGATTTCTTTAATTGCATCTTTTGTATCTTTTTTAACAATAATATCTTTATCAGCTCTTAAATATATAAGTGGTACTTTTTTTACTTTAAGCATGTCATTGATTTTATTTATTCTATAAGTAATTTGCCTCTTTGACGAGTTAGATTCCTCTTGCAGTTCATCAGCTGTAATCAATGTGCTATTTAATAAAATCTGAAGAATTGATACAATTTCTTTGTCCACTTCTATTAATCCCTACTTTCTTGTTAAGATTAGTCTTTATATTATCCCTGAATTTTCATCACCTCCATAATATTTATTTTATTTGATAATTTTAGCCTTTTCAATTTCATTTAAGTCTAACTTTTGTTTTAGATTAAGACAAAAATTAAACTTATCTAAAATACAAACTATAATACAGGTATAGATTCTATATATAAAAAAATAGTTTCTTAAATAAAGAAACACAAGAAAAATTGATTTAAATAATAAAAATTATATTTATTATGAATAAATTATTACAACTAAAAAGCACATTAATTTAAAATAAAATTGATGTGCCTTATCTATAACTCTAATATATTAAGTCTGATTTTTAATTTAGAATTTAACATCCTTTGTTGAAAATTAACTTTAAAATCAACTTATGTAAATATAAAATTCACAGTCTATGTTTCTTATGATTTTAATATTTTAGGCTAAATAAGTTAAATTTTTTTCTTATGTAATAATCTATATTTATTTCATCCTTCTAAATGTTTCGTCTAATGAAATACATTCTGCATATCTTCCATTCCAGATAAATTCATTATAGTATTTATATGATTGTTCTGCTGACATAAATGAATTCTTAACAGTTGTATTTGAATAAGCTGGAACTATTATATTAAGCCCATGTTCAAATCCACATTTTATAGTAGCATCAATACAGTAATCTGTTTGAATCCCAGCAATAATTATATTTTTTTCACTCTTACTTGTTAAGTATTCTAATAAGCCTGTTCCCTTAAAAGCGCTATTTACTTCTTTATCAAAGATTTTTTCTTCATCACATGGTTTAAATTTTTCATATATTTCAAATCCGTTTTTACCTTTAGTTAACTCATGTTCAACTCCATCGTCGTGACGTACATAGATTACTTCTATATTATTTTTTCTTGCTGTATCAATTAAACTTTCTACATTTGCTACAAATTCATGAAATTTATATAACTTTTCATTTGTTATTAGTTTTTGTGTATCAACAATTAATAAAACCATACCTATTCCTCCTTGAATGTTCCTCTGATAATTTCTTTATATTTTACTATAAAAGTAAATATTATCCTATAAATTTTTATTGTGAAAAATCTATTAAAACTAGGCTCCGATTTAAGAGAATATCTACAAGTGATTTTTACTTAAATTCAATTAACAAATAAGGGATAATCATATCACTCATTTATGATATAATTATCCCTTACACTTTTAAAGAGTTTGTGTTGTGTTTTTAGAAAACCTTTTGTATAGTGCATCTCTTGGATTTATAACTATCAATACAATTGCAACTACCAAATATAATATTGCATAGTATTTTATAAGCTCTATTAAACTTCCACTAATTATCCCAATTAGAAAATTAAATAGTTGATGTATTATAATAGGTACTAACAAAGTTTTATTTAAATTATAAAAAGTTGCCACTATAATACTAGTTGATATAACTGCAGTCATAAAAAATATAATATATTTTATTAAATCAATCCCTGTAAATCCTGTTGTAAACCATATTGGCAAATGCCACATACCCCACCAAAAACCTACTATTATTGATGCTTTTAAAGGAGAATGTTTTTTCTGAAGTTCATTTTGAACAAATCCTCTCCAACCTAATTCCTCACCTAATGGTCCTGCAAATAAATTTTTTAAGAATAAATATATAAACGCTCCCCATGATGAAACTGTGAAGTTAGGCATTGTTCCATGATTTTTAGATGTTAATATAAGTATAACTACTATAACTATTAAAACTTGTATACTAATTACTATAGATACTATTGAAAATTTAAATTTATGTCTAAATCTATCTTTTACATATACTATAAATTTTTTATCTGGGTAAATTTTTTTAAATAATATCATAAATGCAAAAGTTGATGACCAAGCTGATATACACAAAGCAATGTCAGATACCACTGTTGGAAGTTTTAACATTATAGTTGCTACTACTAATAAAAAAAGTGGTAAGAAAATTATATTTGTTAAAATAATAAAACTGACTACAGGTCTTTTTAATGCTGTCTCTGTTCTCATAAGTAATCCTCATTTCAAATTAATGTTTAACTGCTTATATCATGAGTTTAAACCTATGAGTAAGTCCCAGGTCAATGTTTTTATGTTATTTTATAGGGGCATGAATCTCTAAGAATATACGTTCAATCCCTTCTTCATAAGTAGTAAGCAATATGTTAACATAGACTATTCCAAGTAATTCATATCCATTTTCTATTGCTATTTTTCTTAATCTGTATTCCACTTTATTATCAATATTTTCTCCTCCAGTTGACCATCTTCCATCTTCAATAATAGTGTAAATACAATTGGGATGGGAGAGAACTTCACCTTCTATAGTTTTATCGATGTTTTCTACTTCTTTTACGATTATAACTTTATCTTCTATTATACCTTCTTCATTAAAATGTATTACTCTTCTTAAAGCAGTTAATGTAACTGCTTTTTTTAAGTTGTTTGTATTTTCTTTTAAAGCCTCATATTCATTGTAATCAGTAACATGCTTTATTTTACCTCTCACTTCTAAAGGCTTCATTTCTTTTATTGTGTATTTCCCGAAATATGTTTTGATTTTATCACAATCTTCTTTGACTAACTGAATCTTTTTTAAGAGAAGCTTTTTATATTTTATTTCTTCTAATATGATTTGTTCCTTCTCTTCTAGTAAAAGTTCTAAATTGCTTATACTCTTGCTTTTTCTTATTTCTTGAATTTTTTTAATTTCGATATCAATCTCTCTATAAAAATTTATTGTTGTAATATCATATATATCAAACTGATTATATTTTCTATATCCATTTTCATCATTTTTCTTAGGATTTACTAATCCTTTATCCTCATAAAATTTTAGTGTGTCTCTAGACATTCCTAAAAATTTAGATACTTGTCCAATTGTATACATTGTATCCTCCTACTGTTATATAAGTTCTTTATGTTCATTAAATTTCTTCCTATTAACAATTACAACATCTTCTAAACCTTGAAGTATCAAAGTCATCATAGTGTTTGCAATCTTTGTAATTACTCTTTTTATTTCATAACTCAAGTGAAAACTTGTTAATATGATACGTTATAAATATTATATTGTCTACATGTATCTAACAATGATTCTTTACCTTTAAAATACTCTCTCACATATTTAACTTTTACTTCAAAAGTTTTTCTAGACACAAAAATATTCCCTTCATGATAACAGTTTTATTATTTTAACTATCTGTCATCATAAAAGGAACATCTTAATTTTATCTCATTGGAATATATCCATGATACTGTGAATATACGTCCATAGTTGCTATATCACCTAAGAATACTGAAGCAATATTGAATTGTGGTTTTAAATATGGAAACTCCTCTTCTTGTGCCCATTCAGGCTTTTTGATAAATGATTTTGTCCCTTCAACCACAGCTTTATACCATTCTTCTTCTCCTTCAAACCATAGTTCTACTACACGATCAAAGGCAGTTGCTCCATAGTTAATCATGATTTTACTACTTACAAAACGATTAACATAACAGCAGTTTGTAAAGTATGGAACTACCTCATCATAGAACCATTTTTCTCCTTCTTCTTTAGAAATTCCATCTGGATACTTAATCATAAATTGCCAACGATAGTTTGGTCCATCTTGTACAGTACGCCCTTTTCCTCTAAAATCTTCTTCCCAGTTTATTGGAACAAAAGCAAATATAAATGGTGGACATCCATTATCCCCACCTACTGCACGTCCTGCATCTCCACTTTCTGCATTCTCATGAACTTTTTTATTCTCCACATCGGGTATACATCCCTGCCAACGAAGAACATCCATAGGCATGTATTCTGTCATAATTCTATTTGCCATTTCAGGCATATGTTCATCTACAAGCCAATAATGCTCTGTTAATTGCATCTTACGTACACCAAAACGTTCGCCTTCATCTGGTGTAGGATACGCTTGATAAAAAGCATATTTAGTACAATATGGTCCAAAATTACTAATACTATCTGGAATATGGTGGCGATATAACCAGTCCATTAATTTAGGTCTATACTCTTCCTTAGCAAGCCCTACATATATTAAACTTCTCATTATTTTAAATTCAAATCCCATAAACATTCTCCTATAATCAAATTATATTCACATGCTTTCAATTTCCCGTTTTTTTATCTTTCTTCAAAATGCACACAGTAAATAAATCTACCCCTGCTCCCACATACCACACTCCTACTGCCATAGCCACAGCAATTTGAAGATAAAGACCTTGTAAGTTAATAATACTTTCACCTGCCATAATAGTTAGACCTATGGCCCAACCACAAAGCCATGCTGGTAAGAAGATTATTTTTTCAAATAAAGATGCAATTATAACTGCAAAAAATCCTAATATGCTAAGAGTTAAAAATAATTCTAGGTTTGGATTGAAATTCATATATTCCATAATTAAAATGGCCAACACTGCCCATAAATCTCCACACCAAAAACCGAACATTATTTTTAATCCATCTTTTCGTTTATTACCATTTGTTACATATAATCCTGCACAAATAAGTGCTACAGCTCCAGTTTTTACTCCTATATAAGGTGCTAACACTGCCCACAAAGGAGGTAGTAAAGCAATCCCTATAGATAATGTTAATATTTCTTTTTTCTTTCTATCCATTTTCTATATTATAATTAGTAGCTTCTATAGCTTGCCTCATCCCAACTAACCATATTGCTATTGGATTTGCAATCATGGATAATACTACTAATAAATCTCCTATAACACTAATTAAAATATGAATCTTCATATTTTAATTATTCTCCTAATGAAAGTTCAACTTGCTTTTCTTTAGTTGATGGTTCTATAAAATTGTAAGCTGCTTTTCTTTCTTTAAATTCTGGTGTTTTACGAACTTCTGCATAATGGCCTTCCATTTGCTTAATATCATCACCATGTATAAACTTACCTGCTAAAGTATCATGAGCATGACCCAATTGCTCTTCTGGGAAACTAAATACAGTTTTTCCATTTGCAGTATCTAATTCTCCAACTATACCACATAGAGCACATATTGACTTTTTAGTACCTGGCTCAAGGTAGAATAATCTATTATTACAATGTGGACAGACTCCTTCTTCTCCTTTGTATAAAGCTTTTTCAAAATCTTCTGCTGCTTCAACTATGTTTAGACCTATTTGATGAACTTGAGCAAGTTTTGAGTCATCCATTACTAATTCCTTTGCCCATGGGAACCAAGCATTATCTATAACTTTCCACATTGGTATTAATGCTAGCATAGCATGCTCACATTGAACTCTTGTACCCCAATCTGAGCCTCCTATTCCCATGAATGATATTACTTTATCATTAAGCATTTTGGAATCTGGAACTTTTCCCCCTGTAGCTTCTGCAACTTTTGTTCCTATAATATTATTTCCTCTATCTGCTCTTGGTCCAAAACGATCCATTATAGTATGGAATAATCCTGATGCTCCTTCCTCAAAAATAGGGTCTGAAACTACTATCCCATCTGCATCTTTCATTTTGTCAAGTAACCATTCAAAATCATCTTTTAATACACACATACTACCTTTTCCAGATAATAAAGTCTTAACACATGCACAACATCCAGTACAATGTTTAATGTTAAGAGATGACATTTGAATAAATTCTACTTCAGCTCCTGCTTCTTGAGCACCTTTAAGTGCCACTTTACACATGGTGTCATTATTTCCATTTTTTGTTCCAAAAGAAACGCCTAGTATTTTCATTTTTAACTCTCCCTCTTTAGTATTTATTTAATCTTCTTTCATTTTTAATATATAGAATCCATCATCTAGGGCATCTATGATGATGTAACCTCTATCATCAACGATAAGATCTTCTGTTACTGCCAAGCGTGGTCCAGGGAATCCTGAGAAATAAGACTCTTCTGGTGTTTTATTTGGATTCGGTGGTATAAAATATGCTAACTCTTTGATATAATACGGATCCGATACATCATAAACCCTTAACCCTGCATGGAAATAACAGCAATATACTCTATCTCCTCTTTGCTCTAGCCACGGCTTATTATCCATTGGCTCATGAAGGTTATGTGGACCAAATGGTCCTGGCTTTCCTAATCCTGCGACATTAAAGTTAGGATATGGGAAATCCTTCGGTACTTCAGGATATGGAAATTGAGCAATTAATGTTGGTCTTGTTGGATCACTAACATCAACCATATGTATATTATTCATAGCTTGAACATCTGTAATATTCTCTGGCTTAAAAAATTGGAAACGTTCTCCCTCATTTTGCACAACAACTAAATCTCTTCCTGGTAATGGTAGTGCTGTATGAGTTCTTGCTCCTGCAAGCCTACTAGAAAATGCAGGCATGAATGGTAATTCACCTAAGCATCTTGGTCTTGCTAAATCCTCAACATCTAGTACAACTAAACCAGCTCCACCATAACCACAATATGCTTTTCCATCTCTTACAAATGGAGGTCCATGAAGCCATCCTTTATCCATAAATTCTGGACAATGAGCTGCTCCTGGATCAAAAGCTCTATTTGGATATCCATCTGCATATTGGTCTGGTCTCCACCATTTACCTATTTCCACTGGATTAGTTGGGTCTATTATATCTATAACTCTATAAATCAGACCTTCAAATCCAACGCAATCACTTGATAAATGTACATATCTTCCACCATTGTACATAAATCTATGAACACCCATTACATGCTTTAATCCACAATCCCAATATCCTAAAAACTTAGGATTTAAAGGGTCTTCTTTCAAACTATATATTCTAATTCCTGCTTCGCATTTAATACTTGCTAATTTAGCTTGATCAACAAGTGCTCCTGGCCCACTTCCACAGCTCATAGCTACTATCATTAAATCATCTGCTATTTGAATTTTGGGAGTAGTTGTTGTAGGATACTCTTTTGAATCTAGCATTTGAAAATGTTTTATAAATTGTGGATTATAAGGATCTGTAACATCACTAATCATTACTCCATTTTTTTTACTTCCCCCAAAACAGCATCCATATAAATAGTATTTTTCGTCTCTTTTGTACAGAGCCATTTGAAACATTCCACAAGTTCCATCTAAGTCATTAAAGGAACAAACTTCAAGGTTTTTAACATATCCGTTATTTCCTTTCCCTTTTGCATAAAATTTATCTTCCATTTTTTCTCCTTTCCTGTTTCTCATTTGAAGTATTATCAATTGATATACTTTCATTTTATGGGACAAACTTACTTAAATCCAATATCGTTTTCATTGGAATATATAAGTTATTCTTATTAATAACTTTATAAAGTCTAATATGAAAATATATTTAAAATATATATTTTTATACAAATATTTTCTAATATTCTTTAAAAGTGAATTTTCTTATACTATAATAAGTTTTAATTATATATAAATAACGTTTACAAACAATCAAGTTTAAATAGGGGTGATTATTTGAATACTAAACAATTAGAATATTTTATATCTGTAGCAGAAAATCTAAGTTTTACCAAAACAGCAGAAAAATTTTATATTTCCCAAACTGCTGTTACACAACAAATAAAAGCTTTAGAAGAAAAAATAAATGTAACTCTATTTACAAGAAGTAAACGACATGTTGAACTAACACCAGCTGGAAAAGTTTTTTTATCTGAGGCACGCATTATAATAAAAAATATCAATGATGCTATTGAAAAGACACAACAATTTGCACATGGTTCTTTTGGAACTTTGAGTATTGGAATCTTGATAGGGTATGAAAAAAACAAATTTCAACAATATTTAAAAGAATTTTCTAATACCTACCCTAATATATCTATGGAAATTTGTACTAACGAGATAACTGAACTTTTAAACTTAGTGAAAAATAATTTTATGGATCTTGCCTTTGTCATTAATCCAGAAAATCAACCATTAAAAGATTTTGAATATAAAACTGTAGAAAGATATTCTTTGGTAGCTCTTTTACCCCCTGGTCATCCACTTTGCAATGAGGATTATATTGATTTAATTGAGCTACAACATGAGAAGTTTATTTTTGTAAAGGAAACAGGAGATGAGTATGGCCAAAAGTCCATGATACAGAATAGATATCGTGAAGCAGGATTTGTGCCTAATGTTGTGCAACGTTCAAATGATCTTAATACTATTGAATCACTAGTAGCCTCTAATATGGGTATATCCATTTTGCCTTCATTTTGTATTGTAGATACTATGATAAAACAGGATATTGCAATTGTGCCTATAAATGAAGTACAAAATAGAATTGAAGTTGTAGTTGTATGGAATAAAAACAATACAAATCCAGCATTAGAAAAATTTATTTCTATAATATAAAATTAATTAATATTAACTATAAAAATAGCATTAACCACTTTTCTATGGTTAATGCTATTTTCTCCTTACTTAATTTTTAATATACTATTAATAATGTCCTTAAACTTTAGAAAAAATACTTTTTTATGACTATTATCTTCTATACAATAGTCATATTTCTTATTTATAGTTTACCATACGAAAAATAATCACTAAAATTCTTTACAACCTTTTTCAAATATTCCTTAAAATTTATAATTTTTTCCTTGTGTGTCAATTCTATTAACTCTTCTTCTCTTTCATTAATCATCATGGCCATATTATCTCTAATTTTTTTATCTATAGCATGTTTAATTTTACTATATTTTTTATATTCATCTTTATTACAATTTGAAAGCTGGTCAATTGTTTTAAAATCTTGTAATACGTACATATATTCTCTCCTGAACTCTTTGATATAATTAATTAACAGCTCTAATTCACTATAATCAGATAACTTAGACTTCCTACTACTTGATGAATTTTCAGCATTAATAATATTCCAATAAATATTTTCGGAATATTCGCTTATTTTTTCAAAAACTCTAATTTGTAAATCACTTTTTTCTATTATTCTATGAAAAAAATACTCATATATATTTTTATTTTTAATCAACCAATTACTTAAATCTAAGTTTACCATAAAATCTATATTTTTACATCTATGTTTATTCTTTTCTTTAAAGTCCTCTAACCATTTGATTTCTAAATCATCTAAATCTTTTGGTATACAAAGTACCCATTTATTCAATATCTTATTTTTTCTTTTAGTTGTTTTAACAGTCTCATCAAAAGATTTCTCTATCTGTTTTATTCTATTACTTTGTTTATAATCTCCATCTCCTTTTTCTTTCGCTATAGTCAATTTACCTTCTACAAAAAATTTACATTGATATACAGTCCATAAATCTCCATTTTCAACTAGAATATCTAATCCTCCATCACCTCTCCTAGTTTGAACATGATAAATTTTTCTAGAAAAATTCAACTCAAGTGTCTGGAATTTCTCAATTTTTCCCATATCTTTAAATTGTTTATCATCAATTTCATCATTTAAAATATAAGATAAATCTAATTGTTTTTCCTTATTTAATATTAATAAACTACACATAGTTTCAAAAATATGTCTAGCAGCTTCTTCTCCATATATTCCTGCTAATAAATAGTTAATTTGCATAAAACCCTCCATTGAGAAACTAATTTTATTATAGATTCCTTTTTGATTTTCTTTATTATATTACAAATTTTAAACAAGTACAATTAGACATATAAACATAAAAAGAAATACCTTTCATCTTTTTCAGATAACCCTTCCTTTACTAAATGTAAGTCTTGTTTTTTGCAAATATTTATTATCATATTACTTATTCCTTATTCAAAAATAAAATAAGCTAGATGAAGTATTCTTATCTCACCTAGCTTTATAGTAGTTATAATATATATATTCATTGCAAATTGTCATTACTTTATACTTTGTTTAATATAAATCTTCTCACAATATTATTTTTTTGTATTTTTAAACCATTCGATTGTTGCTTCTTCCATTTCTTTTGGAAGTATATTATTGTACACTTGATTATATAGCCATCCCAATGTCTTATTATTTAAATATTTTTTCATTTCATTTTCAGCTTCTAACATTACTACCTTTATTAAACAAGGACACTTAGTATGTGTTTCTGGTAAATTATCCTTATCTAATAATATATTATTTTGTCTTATCTCTGCACATTGAAAAAATGATTCCCTTCCTTCTACAGCTTCTACAACATCCCAAAATGTTATATTATCTGCACTACGAGCTAATGTATATCCTCCTTTTACTCCGGGAACAGATTTTATTATCCCAGATTTACTTAATCTTGCATATACCTTAGATAGATAACTTTCTGATATTCCTTGAAATGTTGCTAAATCTCTAATTCCAATTGATTTACCTTCTTCTAAATTAACCATATATAATAAACAATGTAGTGCATATTCTACTCCTACTGAAAACTTCATTTAACTTTACACTCCTTAAAAAAAATAATACCTTTATCATACATTATTATTATATTCGATTCAAGATATGCCACTTACATTTAATTTAAAATAGCATTTTATTGTTGACAGATTAAAAAAATTATTATATTATAATTAAAGACAATAATTATCCACGATATATTTTATCTTTAATTTAGGAGGAATGTAAAATGTTTACAGAAAAATTTTTAGAAGTTTTAAATAATGAAGGAGTTGTTTCTATTGTTACTTGTGCAAATAATGAAGCTCATGTATCAAATACATGGAATAGCTACCTAGTTCTTGTTGAAGAAAATAAAATACTAATTCCAGCAGCTGCAATGATAAATACAGAAAATAATATAAATATTAATCCTAATGTTAAATTAACACTAGGTAGCCATGAAGTGATGGGATATAGATATATGGGAACTGGATTTTTACTTGAAGGAACTGCTAGATTCTTAAAAGAGGGAGAGAACTTTAAAATTATGAGAGATAAGTTTCCTTTCTTAACAAGAGTATTAGAAGTCACAGTTGTATCTTGTAAACAAACTTTATAAAGGAAGGTTAATATGCCTAGAATAATCAATAAATCCGAGTGTATAGCTTGTGGAACCTGTGAAAGAGTATGTAAGGTGGGATGTATAACACAATTAGAAGATAAAAAGAGAATGATAAATTCCTCAGCTTGTGTTGATTGTGGAGCATGCCAACTTGCTTGTCCTAAGAGATGCATATCTCAAAACTAATTAAAATAATGTAAGTAAGTGAAGGTAGTAAAAAAGAACAGTGCTTATTATCTTAGACAGGTCTTTAAAATAAAGTGTGTATTCTTCCGAAAAGTGGTGATGATTAAAATATTAAATATCACGATATATAAGGAAGGTACACATTTTTTATGTTTAATAAAAATGAAATATTAAAAAAACTTATTGTTTTAATAACGCCACCAAGTCCAGCTGCTATTTCTATTACTATTTTCCCAGTTCCAGGTATACCTACCTCTAATGTATTTTTAATTATATTTGCACATAAGTTCTCTTTTCCTTTTACAATTCTAATAGTTTTATTAAAGCCAAGGTATATATCTCCATATTCTTTCGTATATGCTCTATTGGTACTCTTTCATCTGCTCCATGACCACCAGTTTTATACTCTAAGAACTTAGGTCCAAACGCCACCATATCTTTAAACCAACTTGCATATGTGCCACCACCCATAGCAATTGTATATCCATTTTCATCTGTTACTTTTTCATAGGCTTCTAATAACTTTTTAAGTACTAAACTACTCTCATCCACATAATGTAAGTCTTTATGAGCAATAATCTTTATTTTCCAACCATTACAAAAAAACTTTTTGAATCTATCTATTATATTGTTTAAAACTATATTTTTACCATACCTTATATCTAGCTCACATATGATTTTTTCCTCATTTACTTTTAATATTCCTAAATTTAAAGTAGTGCTTTTGAATACCTCATCATATTGATTAATTCCCAATGCATCTCCATAATAGTCACTACAAAGGTATTTTGAAACTAATTCTATATCTTCTCTATACTGAAAATCCATATTATCTTTAACTATCTTTATTATCATTTTAGATATAGCATTTTCTCCCTTTTCAGGATTACTTGCATGCACAGCTACTCCTTTAGTAGTTAATTCTGAAATAATTCCATTAATAATCTTTGCAGTACAATGAGACGGAACAACATTTTCTTTAGTTCCTCCTCTTACTATTATGTAAGGTTTACTTTTATCAATTTTAATCTCTTTTTCTATCCTTATATGAACTCTTCCTTTTTCTCCATTAACCACTGGATACATAGCATCTGGAGTAAAGCCCATACTTGGAATTTCTTCACCTTTATCTAAATAATATTTGATACACTTCATACCTGTTTCCTCATTTGTACCAAAAATTAATCTTATTCTTTTATTAATTGTAGGGTACATATCCTCTATGTTTTTCAATACATGTATAAGCATAGATACAGCCCCCTTATTATCTATGGCACCTCTTCCATAAATAACATTGTCAATTACTGCTCCCGAAAATGGATCTACACTCCAACCATCTCCCGGTGGAACGACATCTAAATGCATTGGAATTCCTATTAATTCTTCTCCCTCTCCAATTTCTGCATATCCAATATAATTATCAATATTTTTAACGCTAAAGCCCAAACTAGTGCAGTAATCTAAAGTTTTCTCTAAAGATTTTTTAGGTCCGATACCAAAAGGACATTTTGAAATAGGTTCACCTTGTTGTGTATCAATTTTTATTAATTCTTTTAGGAATTCTACTGTTCTATTTAAACTATTATCTACACTTCTGCTTATATCCATAAATCAACCTACTTTCTGTTTTTTTAAAGCCTGTTCTTAAAGAACAGGCTTTTAGCATTAAAAACTATTTTCTTGTAAATACTAATTCGCAAACTTCATCATCATGAGCACATTTTTGAGCAAACTCTAATTTAACACCTTGTGCACAATCAACTCTTCCATAATCACCGTAGCAAGCTAATCTACAAATTTCTTTTCTTTCTTCTTTAGTTAATCCATACTCTTTCCAAGCAGCATCTAATGGACAGTGATAGAATTTTAAAACTCCATTCTCATCTGTATTTTCTACTAATTCCATTTCAAACACTTTTTGCCCTTTACTGTTATATAACATTTCTGCCATTTTTCCTGGAGTATCTGCTACATTATATTTTTGACCTCTCATTTTGCCAAATCCATATATTGCTTCTTTACATATATCATCTGGATTAACTCCTAATTTTTCAGCTTCTTTCATAAGAAGATAAAACCATACTGCTCTTTCTCCTGTTGCTCCTCTAATTCCTTCTAAATATTCCTTTTCTGTATACATTTTTTCTGACATGTCTTTCTCCTCCTAAAATTAAATTCTATATTTTAATCATTGTAAATTAGAATATTCCAATGAATGATCCTACTAATGCTACTACAACTAAAATTACTAATAACTTAGTTATTGTCCACTTCTTGTATTTCATTCCCCAATATACGAAGAATACAACACCAAGTGGTAATAAACCTGGAGCAATCATGTTTAATGTGTCTTGAACAACAATTGCTTTACCACCAATATCAAATGATAATGGAGTTGAAAGCTTAACTGTAGTTGCAGATAATGCTCCCATCATAAACATTCCTAGAATTGAAGCACCATCAATTATCTTATTGACAATACCACCTGATAGAATTTTCTTAATTGAATCTCTACCTAAAGAATATCCTAAATGGAATAAGTAATAACCTTCACAAAATAGTAATATACTAAACATTATTGGGAAAAATGCACCTATAACACTTCCTTCTGCTCCAAATGAAGCACCTAAAGCTAAGAATATTGTTTGAAATGTACCAAAATCTAAAGTATCTCCAATTCCAGCCAAAGGTCCCATAAGCCCATTCTTAACACCTGAAATAACTTCTCCTGGGATTTTTCCTTCAGTAGCTTTCTCTTCTTCCATAGCTAAAACTGTACCGTGAATTAACCCTCCCCATATAGCTTGAGTATTAAAAAATTGTAAGTGCCTCTTTAACGCATCTATTAAATCTTCTTTTTTCTTATATAACTTTTCTAGAGCTGGAGTGAAACTTGCACAAACTGCTAATGCTTGCATTCTTTCAAAAGAGTTAGATAATTCTGCTGTCCACCACCATCTTAGATATGTTTTTGTTACATCTTTCTTCGTAAGTACTCTTGTCCTATTAACTTCAGTTGTACCTTGTTCATTTTTAACTTCTTTGTTTTTTATTTCTTGCATTATACTTCACCCACCCTTTTATCTTCTTTCATAAATGTAATTAAAAGAGCTATACAAACACCAAATATTGCAGCTGCAGTAATTGATATTTCAAAATATTGAACCATAAAAAATCCTATAATAAACATTGGTAAGAATTTATTTTTACCTATAGTAAATATTGTTGTTGCAAAACCTAATGCAGGCAATATACCGCCCATTACTGTTAATCCATTCATTAACCATTGTGGTATAACATCTAATAATGATTGAACTAAATCTGCACCAAAAAAGTTACATACAAAAACTATTGGAAATCTTAAAACAAACCCAAATATTAAAGAGTAAAGTGTTGCACATCTCCAGATACCTTTTGTATTACCTTCTTCGGCATACTTATCTGCCTTATGAACTAATACAGCATTCCCAGTTCTTCTTAAGTTATTAACTAATACTCCTATAACACCTAAAGGTACTGCAATAGATACTGCAACTTCTGCATTAACACCAGTTTGGAGTGCTACTGGTATTGCAATAAGAGCAGCTAAACATTTATCTGATGGAATATTTCCTCCTGCTGCTACCATTCCTAGATAAACCATTTCTATACTTGCACCAACAATCATACCAGTTGTTACATCACCCCAAAGTAATCCAAGGCTAAAACCTATAAATAAAGGAGACTTTAGTGTTGAGAAAAGGGTATACCCTGCAAGACCTGCTGCAAACCAATACCATAATCCTGTTACAATTGCCAACATCAAAACAGATTCCATTTATAATTCCTCCTAATTTATAATTTTTATTTGAATTTCTTTAACGCATTTTCATATGTAATAGATGATTCCTCTGGTATAACTTGTAGAACTATTTCAACCCCATCTTCATTAAGTTCATTTAGTTGTTCTACATCTTCATTTCCTAATGAAACAGCTGTAAATACCATCTTCTTTCCTGCTTCATTTGGAATACCTCCTAATTGAATCTTTTCATATTTAAGTCCAGCCTTATATGCCTTATTTGCCATATCAACATTCTTAAATAAAATAAATATATTTTTATCTCCTAAAGTATTGTTTTGGAATGCTTGTCCTGCATCTTCTACTGTTAATATAGCTACTTCTACTCCTGATGGTGCTGCCATTCTATATACGTCAGCCATAAATTCATCTTGACCTAGGAAGTCATCAACTATTACTATTTTTTGAGCTTGAGCGATTTTCACCCATTTTGTTATAACTTGTCCATGAATTAATCTGTGATCTACTCTTACTAATGTTATTTTTGCCATTATATCCACCTCATAATTTATATTTTTTTAAATTCTTTAATTAAATCCACACAAAGATTATTATTTTTTTTGACGATTCTTTCTGGTAATGTATGTACTTTATCTTCATTGCTTAATTCTTCATCTACGATTAAAATTGTCTGTAAGCTGAGTCCATTTATTGCATCTATCCCTCTTCTTATAGCAACAGCTATTGCAACACTTGACGTAGAGCCCCCATACAGATCTGATATTATAATTTTCACATCCTCTTTATCTACTACTTCTTCAACCTCTTTCATGAATACAGAAATATCTTTTTCAGGGCTTAGTGATAAAACTTCGTATTGATTTGACAATCCAAAATTTTTATTTGCTTCTTCTACTAATACCTTTCCCCAAGTTCCATGGCAGAGTATGATTGACTTATATTTATTCATTGCTAAACAAACTCTCCTTTATAGCGATTAATACTGTGATTTAATTCTACTTCTTCCTCATCAGGTACCATTTGAATTAATACATTAATATTTTTTTTAATAAATTCATCTATTAAAAGAAATTCTTTTTTATTGATGTATACATTTTGAGATATTTTCTTTTTTCCTATCCCTGTAGGTATCCTTCCAATAATAAGTTTTTTAATATCAATTCCTTCTTCTATCATTCTATTTGCAGTATCTAAGTTTTTAATTAATACAAAAACTTTATCATCAGCTTGGTTATTATAAAAATACCTCCTTGATTCACTTACAGTTAATATTGATAAATCAATATTCTTTGGTGCTGCCATTTTTATCAAACCTTTAGCAATAACATCATTGGTTGTTTCATCATCTACTACTACTATTTTTTTAACACCTAGATGCTTAACCCATTTATATATCACTTGACCATGTATTAATCTATCATCACATCTGCAATATTTTACTAAAGACATTTTTAATCGAACTCCTTTTTCTATTTCATTGAGCTAAGAACTTTATTAATATGGTTTATACCAGTTTTCCCCGCTTCAATACATGTCTCTGCTAACTCTTCTAAACTTTTTCCATCTCTATTAATTAAAGCTTCAAGTAGCATTGGAAGGTTTACTCCAGTAAGTGCATGAAACTTTCCACCTTTTTTAAGGTTTAAACTTGCAACATTACTTGGTGAACCTCCTAATAGGTCAGCTAATACTAAAACTCCGTCACCTTCATCTAATTCATTTAACTTTTCTACAAAATTTCTATTTAAGTCTTCAATATTATCATTCCTATTTAGTTTAATTGCCGCTGTTCTTTCTGCTGGTCCTGCAATAAGTTCACAGCTTTTTATAACTTCTTCACTAAAATTCCCATGAGTCATAACTATTATCCCAATCACCAATCTCACCTCACTTTTCTTGTCACTTTTTATATAAGCAATTGCCGTGCCAACTTATGTGTATCAATAACAAATGGCTATTTTACAGGATTTAATCAAATCTTTTTACTTAATTTATAAAAAAAACTTACTCTTTCAATATGTATCAAAATCTTTTTCAAACCTGTATCAAATCTGTATCAAAAAGAGGTAAAAAAAAGATAGCCTTTTGGCTATATTTAAATTTTGTATCAACTTTTGAATTTATCTGTATCATACTGTGATTCAAATATATCTAATATATTTGCATATTCCATATCTGAAATAATTATATCGAATGTCTCTTCTACAAGCTTAAAACTTTCTTTTATAACTAAATATAATTCTTTACTTCTACTAATTCTTTCTTCATATGATTTATAAACTAAAGACTCTTTTATTATTACTCTTTCAATCATACATGAACAATGAAATATAAACTTTACTAAAAGCTCATCTTGAATTACTAAAGAATAATGTTCGCTAATTCTATTAATTACTTCTTTTAATATAAAATAAGCCTTTTCCCCATTTAGAAAAGTCAAAGTTTTACTAATATTATCAATTAGTAATCTATCAAAATATCTACCACCATTATCTTTTTCAGCATATGTAATTTCCATATCTCCATAATGTTTCTTTATAGATTCTATAATATTAAAATATAATTTCTCTAATGTCATTTCCGGAGTTAGGGCCTTTCTAGTTGCTTCTATTACAATAGGTGTACTTACCATATCTATTGCTTTTACTTCTTTTCCAGTAGCATCATGAATAACTTTAGCAAATGTTAAAATAGATCCCATATCAGTTAGAATTAAAATTCCCTTTCCTTTGTCAATTTCATTGGCTATTTCTACAGCTTGGACTAAAATATCCTGAACTCTATCTTCTAATCCCATATTGATTGCCACCGCATGGTTACAATCCAGTAAAGTATTAGCTACATTCACCATGCTAGATGCCGTAGATTCACCATGCATTATAACTAATATTGCTATACTCTCCTCATTTAATCCCACATAAGATAAATAAAGAAACGTTGCTAAAAAAATTGCTTCATCTTCTGGAAACTCAACTCCATACATTAACGACATGTTAGATAATATTTCTTTTGCTATGTTGTATTCATATGCTCTTTCCTTCATAATTTCATCTTTATTAGGATGCTTTACTATGTTCCCAATCTTTATTCTTTCAATTAAATTCTGAATATGTAAGGCTATAGCTTTTATTAATTTATCTAATCCTTCTCTTTTGCTCCATTTATCATGCTTTTGTAAAATATACTTCACAGTAGTTGCAATTGAATCATTAACAATATTGTTATAAGCTGTTTGATTACTACTATTATATATAAAAGTATTCATTAAATTATAGGAATACTTCTGTATATCTTCATCTATAACGCTTCTAATTTGTGACTCTTTAATCCCTTCTTGTTGAAGTTTATTCCAAGTTTCTTTTATCATTCCATAGAAATCTAAATCATATTTTTTATTTTCTATTAATAAATTTTCACTTTCAAAATTCTTTTCTTCTGGTAAAAAAATAATATCATCTTTCCCAATAAAACTGAAGTTTTGTACAAACTCCTCTTTTCTATTATTTCCATATAATGATTCTCTAATATTGTTTGGTAGAAGAGAGAGTCTTACATATACACATTCCCTTTTATAGGTCATATAATCTAAAAAAGCCCTTGCACAAATTAATTGTATGTCGCTTTTTAATTGTCCTATATTTCCCTTACACTTATATAAAATAAATGCCTTAATAACTTCTTTTGAAACCTTTAACTTAACACCAATCCTAATACTTTCTTCTTTAAAAAAATAACATATAAGCTTCATTCTCTCTTGAAAGCCTCTTTCCTCTAAAGGCGGAATCTTTATAGTTACAGGTATTCTTCTTAAAAACGTTTCCAACATTGCTATCTCTGGATCTTCTGTAGTAGCTGCAATTATCATAACCCTACACTCATGTACCTTATTAGCCTCTCCTAATCTTCTATATATACCTTTATCCATAAGCAGAAATAACATTTCTTGTCCCTCTGCAGATAACCTATGAACTTCATCTAAAAACAATATTCCATTATTAGCTTCATGTACAATACCATATTTATCTTTATCAGCTCCAGTAAATGCTCCTTTTACATATCCAAAAAGCTGTGCTAATAATAATTGCTGATTATCAGAATAATCAGCACAGTTAAATATGATAAATGGTGCATTATCACTATCTTCTTTTATAGTTAAACTATACTTATACATATATTCTGCAAATATAGATTTACCAACTCCTGTCGGTCCTATTATTAATGTACTCAACCCCTTAGGTGGATATATTACTGCTGCTTTAGCTTGCTCTATCTGGGACTTTAAACTTCCGTCACATCCTACTAAATTAAAAATATTGTTCTCTTTTTTTATACCCTCTACAATATACTCATCTTTGATAGAATCATTTTCACTATATTCGTTTATAGAGTTAATATTATCAAATATACCTTTGTTTAGTTTCTTTCCTAAAATACTCTCAATACTTTCTTTATATAAATACTGAACAGGCTTTCCCTTTATCTTTATAATAATACTTTCCTTTATTAATTGATTTAATTCCTTACTAGCATTACTTCTATTTATACCTACTTCAGTAGCAATATGTTCTGCATCAAATCCAAATCTAATGCCATTATTAAGGTTCAAGTGCTCTTTTGTTAACCTTTTCAAGCAAATTAAAACTTTTTCTTTCCTTGATAGCTTCTTTTGTATCATAGTTAACCTCCCCTATAAGCAGTAATACTGTTAAATATTTATTATTAAGCTTAATTCTACAATATTTCAATATTTTTGTCTAATTATGTAACTATTGATTTTCTTTCCTGTTCGTTTTATAATATAAATTACGTTACCCTCATCTTTTATAGAGGAGGAATTTATATGAATTTTTTATCAGATTTACACACCCACTCTATAGTCAGTGGTCATGGCTATAGCACTTTGTTAGAAAATATTAATTATTGTAAAGAAAATGGAATTAAGATACTAGGTACATCTGAACATGGTCCTAAGATGCCTGGTTCTCCCCACAAATGGTACTTTCACAACATTCAAAATATCCCAAGAATCATAAATAACATTATAATCTTAAGAGGATGTGAAGCAAATATACTAGACACTGAAGGAAACATAGATCTAGAACCCTTTGTCATTCCTCGATTAGATTATCTTATCTTGTCATTTCACGAAGCCGTTTTTTCACCAAATACATTAGAGAATAATACTAAAGCCTTAATAAATGCAATAAATAAGCATGATAATATTGAAATATTAGGCCACCTTGGAAACCCAAACTACCCAATCGACTATGAATTAATCATTAAATTAGCCATGGAAAAGAGTATCTTAATAGAAATAAATAATTGTTCTATCAAAGGAGTGTCAAGAAATGGTAGCTCAGATAATTGTAAGTATATTGCTACACTTTGCAAAAAATATGGTGCTAAAATCATACTAACTTCAGATGCTCACATTTGTTTTGATATAGGTAATTATGAGTATTCTGAGAATATCTTAAAAGAAATTAATTTTCCAGATGAGTTAATAATGAATTATCCTAAAAAACTTATTAATCATTTTCGCCAAAAAGATAAATTACTAGATGTTGATTATACAAATATTTGAGCAATAATACATGCTTGTTTTAACTCTTATAAAAATCTTAATACTATTTATATATATGAAATAAGGATATTATAATGAAGAGTATATTTAATAAACTAATAAATGAGGATATTTCTAATAAAATATATGTAGTATTTACGGTTTAGGAGAATCAGGTAAAAGTACACTTGCTAATTCACTAAAATTACAATTACAAAATTGGAATTATCCTTCTTATGTCTTACACATTTATGATTTTATACATCCTAAGTTTATTAGGCGTAATAATTCTAAAGAAGAGTGGTATTGTTATTACAATATCCAATGGAGATGTGATTATTTACTAAATGAAATTCTAGTTCCTGTAAAAAATGGAGATAAAGTATTATAAAGAAAATGATAGATATATAGGTAATTTAGAAGATATAAAATGTAAATAGGTACTTCCCCGCTGAAGAAAAATATACCTTGGAATATTATCCTATTGAAAATGCCAATCTCATATTAACTACAAATAGACTATAATTTACATATTTGTCTACTTTTTATATATTTACTTTTCAAATTTACACAATTTATTCCAAGTAAATACAAAAAAGATGGGTTACCTTGTTCTTTAGGCAGCCCATCCTTCATTAAGTATATTATCACATCATCATTTATTTGTATCTCTATGCTATCTATTTCTCTTTTCTTATTCATTATTACCTTTGAAACACTGCTCCATTATAAATCCAACAGAGCATATATTTTGCTACAATTTTATAAAATAATATTAAATTAGAGTTAATTGTTCATTTTTACTTGTTTCGTCAATATCTTGTTCTATAAATAAATCATGTTTAGGTAAAATATCTAAGTCATCTTCACACAATTCCTTAGCCTTTTTTACTATTAATTTATTTCTAGCTGTTATAAATCCAGCATAATCATCTTTTAAGTTATCACCTAATTTATTCTATACTTTATTATTTAATCCTTCTTTATCTACTTATTTATCTATATTTTAATCAATTTCGATACTTTACTAAATCCAATCTGATAATTTATATCAAAATACTATATATTATTTGTACTTTAACTTATTATATGCCTGTAAAATAAAAGTAGCCTTAACCAACTTATTTCAGTGGTTAAGACTAACGTGCGCCCTTACTTATGATATGGTTCCCCATTATTTATCCTATAGGCCCTATAAATCTGTTCTAACAATATCAGCCTCATCATCTGATGAGGAAAAGTCATCCTAGAAAAAGATAATCTATAATCAGACCTAGCTAAAACCTCATCAGAAAGCCCTAACGAACCTCCAATTATAAAACAAATACTACTGTTACCTCTAACTGCTAAATCACTCATAGTCTTAGCAAGCTCTTCAGAGGATAAATTCTTTCCATCAATAGCAAGAGCTATAACATAACTGTTATGCTTTATCTTACCTAAAATCTTCTTTCCCTCTTTATCTTTTATAATTTCCATTTCTTTGGCACTTAAATTCTCTGGAGCTTTTTCATCGTCTAACTCTATAATCTCCAACTTGCAATACTTAGAAAGCCTCTTTCTAAACTCATCAATGCCTAACTTTAAATATTTTTCTTTAATTTTACCTACTACAACTATACTTATATTCATATACTTCTCCTAAACTTAATCTTATTACAAATTTATATACTAATATAACTTACAAACCATTAGTAAGCTATTTAGCAAGTTCTCGATTTGCATAATCTATAAACTCCTCAAAAGGTATAGCTTTACTATAATAATATCCTTGATATATTTCACATCCTAGGCCATACAACTTATCTCTTTGATTTAAATTTTCAACATACTCCACAATTATATCAAAATCTAAGTGTTTTGAAAGATTTACAATAGACATTATGATTTCACTACTTCTTTTGTTTGTAAGTATCTCTTTAACAAGTGAGCCATCTAACTTAACTATATCAAAATTATTATTTTGAAGATATATAAGGGAACTATGTCCCATTCCAAAATCATCCATAATAAGCTTTATACCCAAATCATGTATTGCATTTATACGTTCAACAATTATCTGAGAGCCTGACAATGCAACCTGCTCCGTGATTTCTATACCAAGCATATTAGGATTGATATTATTATTCTCAATTATATTTTTTATTTGCTCTGGCAAATTAGGGTCATTAAGTTGGTCTGGAGATATGTTTACAGAAAATTTAATAGGATTTATTAATAAGCTTTCACTTTTCTTTAAATCAATACATGCTTTATTAATAATATACTCTCCAAGTTCATCTAAAAAACCTTCTTCTTTAGCTAAAAGTATAACAAGTGGTGGATAAATAAATCCCCCTATTGAATGTCTCCATCTAAGTAATCCCTCTGCCCCTACAACATTTCCATCATAATTAACTTGCGGTTGGTAAAAAAGCTCTATCTCTTCTTTTTTCATAGCAAACTTTAAGTCTGATGCTAGCATTTTTGAGATTGAACCTATCTTTCCACTGTGATTCAAAATATTTGGTTGTTCTCCTGTTAATTCACATTTCTTTACTAAATTTGTCAAATTTTCTATATTATTTTTAAACATATAAATATATCTATTTTGTGACATCTTTATAAATGGAATATAAATCATAACTCCTACACATAAATTAAACAATTGCAATAAACTTCCTCTTATTGAATCTGTAGCCATATATCCACTTAAAAATATAGGTGATGTCCATTCTACAGCAGAAACTGTACAAGGTACAATCCCTGTAGCCATAGCTACATAACTTGTAATTGTTAGAATTATAGGTGTAATTATAAAAGGTATGAACATAATATAGTTAAAAACAATTGGAATCCCAAAAACTAACATTTCATTTATATTAAAAAGAGCTGGTATTGAAGCAATTTTAGCCAGCTTTCTTACATTTATACGTTTTTCACTAAGAAAAATGGCAATTACCAAACATAACAAAGCTCCACATCCACCCAATAAAACCATTGTATCAAAAAAAGTCTTAGTAAAAATTTCTGTTGGTATTTGATTATTGTTAACTAAGTTTATGTTAATTGCCATTCCATTTTCAAATAAGTTTTTTGCAACCGTATCAAGTACATTGCTCCCATGAATACCAAAGAACCACATAAAATGCATTAGAAATATAAATAACAAAGCACTCATAAGGTTTCTTCCCATACTCTTAAATATATTTGAAAATAAATTATAAAATATGTCTTGAAAGTTTGAACTTCCAATTAGATTTATTATTATTACACGAAAAATAGAAAATAAAAATACTACAATTATGAAAGGAATTATAGCTGAAACCACCATATTAAAATCAGCATCAGCTCCTTCTGTATGAAACTTTACACTTGTAATAAAAGACTCTGTGAGCTTTACAAATAACATAGAAGATGTTATTGAAATAATAATAGCTGTAAACAACCACTTTGTTTTAAATATTTCCACATAAGAATCTAGTTCACTACCATGAGAAAATACTAAAAAAGAGCACATTGCAACTATGGGAACAAGTACTGTATACTTGCTCCCATAGATTTTTCCATAGCTATAACTTATTGTCAACAGTATTATTAGTGAGATAATTCCTAAGGTAGAATCATTTATAAATTTAAGAATATTTGAAATTTCACCATTAAATAAACTTGTTATATATTCTTGATAAATCTTTATTGGAAGATTCAAAATAACAAGGGCAATTGAACCAGTCATAATAGCAGGTATTGCTAAAATCATCCCTTGCTTTATAGAATATAAGATTTTATTATCCTCAACATTTTCGAAATTTCTTTTTAGCAAAGTTATTCACCTCTACTTCATTTTATAAACATTAGAAACATCATTGCGTGATAATACATCTAGTTTTACATCCTGCCCAACTACTATATCATTTGATGCTAATACTCCTTTTGAAGTCTCATATGCCAATTCTGGAAAATTATTTTCTTTACTTAAGTGTGCTAATAATATAGACTCTGTACCTTTATTAATAAGTTCAACACAGAAATTTGCTGCATCTTCATTAGATAGATGTCCAGTATTTGACATTACTCTTTTCTTTAAGGTATATGTATATGAACCCATCATAAGCATATTAGGGTCATAGTTTGATTCTAATACCACTAATTTAGATTTATATAGATGTTTTTTTATATTTTCAGTTATACACCCTATATCAGTAGCTATAGACATTTTTTCATCATTTTCTGTATAGAAATTGTATCCAACTGGGTCAGCTGCATCATGTTCTATCGAAAAAGGCCTTACTATAACATCTCCTAATGAATAAGTTTTATCATTTTCAAAGACTTTCATATTTTTATCCTTAATATCACCAAGCTTGTCTTTCATAGAACACCATGTCTTTATATTTGCAAATACTGGAATATCAAACTTTCTTGATAATATACCTGCCCCTTTTATATGGTCAATATGCTCATGTGTTATAAATATCCCTTTTAATTTATCTGTATCTACTCCAATGTCTTTAAGACCTGTAGTTATTCTCTTTCCACTTAATCCTGCATCTACCAGTATATTAGTATTTTTATACCCTATATAGTGGCAATTTCCACTACTACCACTTCCTACTGAACAATACTTTAGCATTGTTTCACCTCTTTTTCTGCCTTATAGATTATATTATACCAAAAAAACATAGGATGTCTCAAAATAAAAATTTGAATCATCTCCTTTTTTGTACAACAACAGAAAAGGGGTTCCTAAGAACCCCTAATCTATGCGATAATTATTCTGTGAAAAAGCAAAAACCACATTATAGTAATAAAGCAATAAATAAATACTATTATTAATAACATTTTTAATTTATTATTTTCCTTCTCTAGTATTTAAACACTTCTGCTAGCTTTGCTTTTTTCACCAAATTATTATAGGTTTTTGATAAAGCCACTAATTCTTTGTGCTTACCAAATGCCTCTACTTCTCCGTTATCAATAACTACTATCTTATCTACATTTTCAATAGATTTTAGTCTATGTGAAATAATAATAACAGTTTTGTTTTTTGTTAAGTAATTTAAACTTTCTTGTATTTTCTTCTCATTATCAACGTCTAAGGAGGCGGCAATTTCATCTAAAATGATGATAGGAGCATTCTTCAAAAATGCTCTAGCTATAGATATTCTTTGTCTTTCTCCTCCAGATAAAGTTGCTCCATTTTCACCAATTATTGTATCATACCCATTTGGTAGTCTGCTAATAAATTCATCGCAATTTGCTAGGTGTGCCGCTTTTTTTACCTCTTCATCTGTAGATGTTTTATTCCCTATCCTAATGTTTTCTGTTATAGATGTATTGAAAAGTGTTACATCCTGAAAAACTATGGATGTTTTTTCAAATAATGATTTCGTCGAAATTTTTTTGATATCCACTCCTCCGATTTTTATATTTCCATTGTCATAATCATAAAGCCTAGAAATTAAACGAAGAATACTTGTTTTACCACACCCTGACATACCCACAAGAGCAGTTACCTCATTTTGATTCGCAGTAAAGCTAATATTTTTAAGAACTTTAGTATCTTCGTTATAAGCAAATGATACATTTTTTAGTTCTATATTGTAATCTAAAATTTCTTTGTCTTCTCCTTTTTGAATTTCTGTACTTCTTATTTCTTTAATGCGATTAATCATGGAATCAATATAATAAAGTTCTGTGATGTTTTGACTTACTCCATCTACACTTTCCTTGATTTTTATAGATACTAAAATGTATCCAATAAGATATAAAATGTTTATTTCTCCTTTTAAAAACAGTCCCGTTCCTACCAACAGAACGATTGCAAAAGCAATTTGAACAACAAGCCCTGATAAAAGTAGCGGAATAACAGCTATAACTTCAGTTTTTAAGTGGATTTTTTCGCTTTCTTCCATTTTTTGATACAGACTATTTTTTATCTTTTTTGTAAGCCCAAAGCTTTTTATCTCTTGCTGTAGTTCAATTGCCTCTTGGAAGCTATCCGAATTATCTCTAAGTTTTGTGTAATATTTAATGTTTTCTCTTAGTTGAATTTTTTTAGACCAAACAATTAATAAAATCCCTATGACAATTGGTAAGATAACAGCTAATCCTAACTTTAAGTTTCCTTTTAGTAAAAGAATAGATATGAGTGGAAGAAACATAAAGAAACCAATTGTTTTTGCCATTGCATGACTCATGGCGTGTTCAATAGCTGTAACATCAGACATAATTGTCTGAGATAGATCAGATAGATTATACTTAGAAAAATAAGAAAGAGGAAGTTTGCTCAAAGTATCTGCAATATCTAGTCTTAAATTAGCACTCTCCTTATAGGTCGAATTATAAAGCGTATTATATTCTACTCTTAAAAGAGCATACATGATAACAAGTATCGCGATAGAAAAGCTTATGTAAAAAACTTTATTCTTTATATTTCCTAAGACAAGCTCATCAAACAAAACCATAAGTAGTATTGCTGGGAGCATATTGGCTATATATACAAAAAAGGATGTAAAACTCGCTTTCACCAAATCACTTGCACCTTTATCAGTCAACGCAAAGCATCTCTTAAATAAACTATTCATGACCCACCCTCCAATCATTCGCTTTTACGTAAAGTTCTTGAAAATATTTATATCTGCTGTCTTTCTTCATTAATTCAGCATCATTACCTCTTTCTATAATTTTCCCTTTTTCCATCACTAGTATTTCATCAACTGCTCTAATACTGCTAAGTCTATGTGCAATCATAATCACGGTCTTATCCTTAATAAGATTTTTAAATGCTTTTTGTAATACGTGCTCGTTTTCAGGGTCAACTGCCGCACTAGCCTCATCCATTATGATAATGTTTGCATCTTTAAGAATGGCTCTTGCAATAGCAATTCTTTGTTTTTCTCCCCCTGATAAAAACACCCCTTTTGTGCCAATCACAGTTTGTTCTTTTAAAGGGAATTTCTTAATAAGCTCATCACATCCCGCAAGATGAAGTGCTTCAAATACTTCATCTTTTGTCGCATTAGGATTTGCTGTTTGAACATTCTCGAAAATACTCATTTTAAATAACTTGCTATCTTGAAATACAAAAGCAATGCTTTTAGTGATAGCCTCTTCACTGTAGCTTAAGATGCTTTTTCCACCGATTTTTATATCTCCACCATTAATTTTATAAAATCCTGATATTAATTTTGCAATAGTCGACTTTCCACTTCCGGAGGCTCCAACCAATGCATAGCTCTTATTTGCTTCAAGTTTAAAACTAAGATTATCTAAAATCACTTCATCGCCATATCCAAAACTAACACAATCAAATTCTATATCATAATTACTGAACTTTTTCAGTGTTCCAAACTCTAATTTATCTTTCTGCATATCTGTAAAAATTTGCTCTAGTTTTTCTACAGCAGATGTACCCATATAAGCATACATAGAGACATACATGATTTTCATAAATCCACTAAATAATACACCACTGAGGAATAAAACCATAATCAAATCCACAGCTATCACTTTAGGACTTGAGTGAATATCCATAAATAAAACTATAAATGGAGTAAGAATAGCAATAGCTCCTAGAAAAATAATTTGAAATCTTAAATATGGCTTTCTGCAACTCATAGAATAATCAAGAGCGTATTTCGAATAATCTATAATCGCTTTGTGTAAAGCCTTAAATGAATTGACACTAGCCCCAAAAATCTTAACAACTTGCATACCACGTACATACTCAACAGCTTCACTATTCATCTTTTCTAGTGCTGCTTGATAAATTGCCATGAAGTTTTTATCTCCTGACATCAAAATAATTTGTCCTGCACCTACGATGGTAAACAAAACCAAAGCTATTCCTACTTTTACATCAATCATAAATCCAACAACAAGTACCAATATTGGCGTAAGCACTGCACCTGCATTATCTGGTATAAGATGCGCAACAATGCTATGTGTTTGTGCTGCATTGTCATCAATCAGTTGTCTGGTTCTTCCAGATGAATTTAAATCGAAAAATTTAAAGCTGGAATTTATAAGCCCATCAATACCTTTTTTTCTTAAATTTGTTTCTAACCTAAATCCAAGAATATGGGTTAACAACACAGAAAATATATAAATAAGAGAACCTACAACCAAGAGACCCACTATTATAACTGCATAATGAAATGCATCTCCTGCTTCATTCATAATGACAAGCCCTTTAAGAAACTCATACATATAATAATATGCTGACACTGTTATCATGGTAGAAACAGCTGTGAATGCAATTGCAACGAACGCTAACCACTTTTCTTTTGGTACATAATAAAGCAATTTTTTGTAAGCTTTTAACATATAATACCTCCTTTATATTATCTCGTTTGGACATCATCATTGTTTTTTTAAAACTTATTCTATAATGCAAACTTGATATTTATTTGATATTCATCCTTCTTCCAATAATTAGCCTAAAACTATTGTATCATCCAATAAAATAAGATACAATAAAACAAAGGTACTTATGTCCAATCATATCATTGTCTAATCGAGATATTAGGAGGTCGAACTATGAA
The DNA here is from genome assembly GCF_020657705.1 of Clostridioides sp. ZZV15-6598. NCBI lineage: Bacteria > Bacillati > Bacillota > Clostridia > Peptostreptococcales > Peptostreptococcaceae > Clostridioides > Clostridioides sp. ZZV15-6598. Next base: position 39,723 of record NZ_JAGWCS010000011.1, read on the forward strand.
TTCATTTCAAGATTTTTTAGAAGAACTAGGGTGGAAATCTTGCCCTAATTGTTATAAATATTGTCAGGCTGGTAAGACTGCTTGCATACAAAACGAAGATTTTGATGGATTGTATTGGTATTATGAAACTGATCAATTTATTATTAATATTCATGATTTCTTTATAAAAAAAGAAACAGTGGCTCATTCTTTTCCTGATATGAGTCCTTTTATGTCATTCAGTTCGTCATATATTAAATCAGCTAATGGAGAGAGCTTTAACCCTTATCAAACACTAACTGCAAATACCATGTTTGTTACAAGTATGGATAAAATAAAAATCCGATTTCTTTTACACGCAAATTTCCCCTATGTAAGTGTGGGAATTAATTTCAAAGATAAAATGATTAAAGACTATATTTCTTGCCACCTAAATACAAACTACATTACCGTTTCGGATGTCTTCTTCGATACTAGGGAGCTTGTAACAAAACCTATGGAAAAGCTTGCAAATTCTATTCTAAATTGCAATATGAGTTCTCCTGCTGCTGAGATATTTCTTGAAGCAAAAGCTAAGGAGTGGTTAAGTGTTACCCTTGATGCATATTTGAATAAAGCAAAATCAAAGCAAATATCCGAATCAGATGAAAAAGCAATCGAGAATGTAGCAAATTATATTAACGACCATTATGCATTGGATATTTCTCAAGAGCTCTTGGAGAAAATTGCTATGATGAGTGGAACAAAATTAAAAAATGTATTTAAACAAAAATACCAGATGAGCATTACAGAATACTCACAAAGAAAAAGAATGAACATAGCAGAAACTTTACTCTCAACAACAGAACTCGAAATAAGAGATATTGCGAAATCTGTTGGGTATACCTCCCACAGTAGATTCACAGTTCTCTTTAAAAAATATAAGGGTATATACCCTCGTGAAGTTAAAAAGCTAATTTCTCTAAATAGTGATTCTATACATGTGTGCCAAAATAATAGCAATAACTTAGGAAAGATCTCGTCATGCAAATCTACACAATAAAAATCAATACAAATAATAGACCTAAACTTCAAAAAGTTTAGGTCTATATTTTATCTTTGTATTAAAATTTAGATGTAGAAAAAATAATATTTTAGGAAGCATTAGATATATATACAAATATTAAAAAATAACCCTGTAACTGCATATGCTTGCTATATTTGTACTATGTCTAATTCTGTATCTCCTTTTGAACCTGCCCTGTTTTTAATTTATAAAGATATTACAATGATAATTAAACTTGTGAAAAGGTACATTCTCTGCACGAAATTTACTTGTATTCACTTATAATCTTATTTATATCTACCCCTTTACTGTTCCATAGTTCTACAAAAGCTCTTCCATTGGCATTTTTATGTTTGTATTTATTGTAATATTCATTTAGCGTTTCAAAGAATACCTTATCTCCAACTTCTTTTCTTACTTCATTAAAAGCTGTTGCTCCTTTTGTATAAACATTTAAACTGTATTCAGTAGAATTTTTATATTCATTTGATGGTTTAAATATGTTTTCACTCAAATAACTCTTTGTTTGTATTTGCATAGTTTTTATAAGTTTATTTGCCATTTCTTTTCCATATTTTTGTTCAAAATAAACTATTGTAGAATATTCAGTAAGAGCTTCATCTAACCAAGGTTCACTTATTTCATCATTTCCAACAGCAGAATACCACCATTGATGTGCTGTTTCATGTGCTATAACATACTCAAGCAAAAACTCATTTTTTTCATTATATAAGCTTTGGTCTATCATAACAAGCATAGGATATTCCATGCCACCTATAAAGAAATCACTTGCTACAACAGAATATTCTTTGTATGGATATTTTCCAAACAACTCACTGAATATATTTATTGAATCTTTTGCAATCTCTGTTGCTCTGCTAGAAAGCTTCTTATTTAAATTGTATGTACTAATAGATACTCCCTTTGAATCCACCTTATTTACATCAAACTTACTACTTAATATAAATGCAAAATCCCTAACGTTTTCAGCGTCTATTTCATACAACATTTTCTTGTTATCATGTTTATCATTAACAAGTTTTCCTGTATGAGCAATCTTATACTTATTTGGAATCAATAGTTTCACATGAAAATCACTAGTTTCACTATAAAATGGGTCCCCAATAGTTTCATAACTCTTTAGATTCCATCCTCTTTCATCATTAACACAAGCTATAGGAAACCAATTAGTAATATTTATAGTGTTTTCTCCATATCCAAATCTTCCCACTGAATTTGGTATTTTTACGTTATATTTTATATCCAGAGATATCTTTTCATTTGGCTTTAACTCTTTCCCCAATTCTATTTCTAGTATATCATTTTTATCTCCTTTGATTTTATATTCCATTTTACTACTATTGCTTAGTATGTTTTTTATATCTATATATCCTTCATTGAATCCATTAGGATAGGCTCTTGTCATCTCATCTTTTTCAAAAGGAGCAAATTCTTTTTTAGAAAAAGCATTCGGATATATATGGAAATATACTTTATCCATATTTGATTTTGTCTTATTTATGTACTCAACACTCTGATTACACATTAACCTCTTAGTTTCATCATCAAATATAACATCCATATTATATTGATTTATCTTTGAATTAGATTTTTCTTTGTATGTTTCTAAACTGTCATCCTTTTCTATAAAGCAACCTATTATTAGTACCATAAATAAAATTGCTACTGATAATGTTCTTCTTACTTTTTGGTTGAATTTTATAACCAAAATATCTCCTCCTTTTTAAAATGAATACTTTTAGAAAATATTTACATGCTAATCTTATGACCTTTTATTTGTTTACAACCAAATGTAATACAAAAAATGATATAATTTAATCTGAGGTGATAAAATGTTTTTCAAAGAAAGCAATGAAATAGATTTAGGTGAAATCACTATTCCCAATATCTTTATAGATATATTTATGCCAATGGCGGACGGGTTATACGTAAAAGTTTATCTTTTAGGCTATAGACAGGCATGTGATATTACTTCTAATCCTAAGTTCGACAATAGCTCAATAGCCAAGAACCTAAATATACCTTTGTCTGATGTACTATCTGCTTGGAAATTTTGGGAAGAAAAAAAGATTATAAAAATACATGATAATGGAGAATATGATAATTTTAATTATTCAATAGAGTTTTTAGATTTAAAAAATTTCTATATCGAAAATATATTAGGTAATAATTCATCTGTAAAATCTAATACAGATAAAGTTGTATCTACTTCTGAAAATCCAAGTATTAGAAAGATGTTCAATTCTATAAATAAAATAGTTGGTCGATACCTTGACCCAAGTGAAAAAATAAGTATTATGGACATAATGAATAAATACAACATGGGCCCTGATATGATACTTTGTGCTTATGAATATGTTAAAGATAAAACTGGGACATCTAAACCAGTTAAATACATCGAAGGCATTATTAGAAACTGGTATGATTCAAATTTATATACACCAAAAGATGTTGAAGACAGCTTCTTAATTAGAAGTGAACGATATATTTTATATAAAACTATTTTCAATGAATTGGGATTTTCAAGACAAGCAACGAAATCAGAAAAAGAACTTATGGATGCTTGGTTTGATAAATTTGATATGGATATAGACTTAATAGTAAATGCATGTTCTAAATCTAAGAATATACCAAACCCAAGTATATCTTATATAAATGGAATAATTAAAAATTGGCACGGAAAAAATATAAAAAATTTAAATGATTTAAAGCAAAAAGAGGAAGAACGTATAGTTAAGGAGAATATTAATAAGAAGCAGATTAATACTACTCAAAACAACAATACTTACAAGAAAACTAAGTTTCATAATTTCAACGAAACATTTACTCAATATACATCTGATGAACTAGATGAAATTATTAAAAAAAGTCAAAAAGAAAAGTTTAAGTAGGTGATTAAATGAATGAAGATAAAATAAGAAAAATACTTGTTAAATATGCCAATAAAAGAGATAAAAATGAACTACTATTAGAACATAGAAAAAATGAAGTCTATAACAGAATTCCTGAGATAAAGTCTATAGATGATGAAATTTCTAAAATAGGTCTTAACTTAGCTAAAACAGTTCTTTTGAATCCTAAATCTAAAGATGAAATTATAAATGAGTCTAAGGAGACGATAGAATCTTTAAAATTGAGAAAAGAAGAACTTTTAGTTAAAAACAACATATCTCTTGATTACTTAGAAATAAAGTTTCAATGTGACTCTTGTAAAGACAAAGGTTTTTTACCTAATGGTGAAAAATGCTCTTGCCTAAAACAAGAAATTGTAAATGAGGCTTATAAAATGTCTAATTTAGATAGAATTTTAAGTCAGGAAAATTTTTCGAATTTTAACTTGAATATATTTTCTCCTAAGAAGAGTCCTGATGGAGAAATCTCTCCAAGAGAAAATATGTTAAATAATCTAAGTATCTGCGAAAATTTTGTTCATGACTTTAAGGTAGATAATAATGAAAACCTATTGTTTTATGGTTCTACTGGACTAGGTAAAACATACATGTGCAACTGTATTGCAAAAGAGTTATTGGACAAAGGCAATGTTGTAATCTACCAAACTTCTTTTAGGATTTTAGATATTCTTGAAGACTATAAATTTAGAAGAGACCCAAATAATCAAATAAGTGAAGAAAATTATAAAAACTTGTTTGATTGTGATTTATTGATAATAGATGACCTTGGTACTGAACTTAATAATTCTTTTACTAGTGGAGAGATTTTCAATATTGTAAACACAAGACTTGTTGCTGGTAAAAAAATTATTATATCAACCAACTTAACACCATCTCAAATAGGAAATACTTACACTCAAAGAATTCTATCTAGGATTTTAGACAAGTTTAGAATTTTAGAATTTACTGGAGATGATTTGAGATGGGAGAGATTCAAATAAAGTAGCCCTTAAAAAACATTTTTTTATTTTTAAATAGAGAGGTAAGAACATACTTGCTTCTCTGTTTAAAACTTATACTACATAATCACACTGTCCATTCAGTTTTTCTAATTATATTTCTAATATACCTTTTAATATACGAATTCTTTATCTAGTTTGTAATTTTTTATTTATTAATATCATACTTAATATATTGTATTATTTAAATTTATTATAGTACATTTATAGACTCTGTTTCTAAAGCTATGATATTGTATAATATTTAAAAAGTTAATTATAATTACAATCAGTTTTTGGCGCAATTAAAAAAAAGATACCTGAAAGTATCCTGTAGCATAGAAAATTATATTAATTTGCATTTATGTATTTTGTGGAGCTGGTGATAGGAATCGAACCTACAACCTGCTGATTACAAGTCAGCTGCTCTACCGTTGAGCCACACCAGCATATATAGTATTTTTCATCTAAAAACTGGTGGGACTAACAGGGCTCGAACCTGTGACCCCCTGCTTGTAAGGCAGGTGCTCTCCCAGCTGAGCTATAGTCCCATATTGGTGACTCGTAGGGGAATTGAACCCCTGTTACCGCCGTGAAAGGGCGGTGTCTTAACCTCTTGACCAACGAGCCATGATTTGGTGATCTATCCGCGACTCGAACGCGGGACACCCTGATTAAAAGTCAGGTGCTCTACCGACTGAGCTAATAGACCACATTTTTTCGACTTTTTTCGTCGTTTCTTTCACTCACAAGTTATATTATAACTGCTGTGTAACTTTTAGTCAACAGTTTTTTTTATTTTTTTTAGCATATAATTAAAATAATCCTGAATCATTGATTTTCAACAGAATTCTCTAAATAAGACATCTAATTTAGGGTATAAATTCGACCTTAATTTTATTTAAAATATACATAAAAAGTTTTAGTTCAATATAAAAGAGCATCTCTAGTAATTGTAAGTATTATCTTGAGATACTCTTTTTAATCATTCATAATTTAAATTACTTACTTGAGATGCTAAGCAAATATGTTTTTTCTTATTATAGTTTGAGCTCTATTAGGCCCAACAGAAACCATATCTACACTTACTCCTATCAACTCTTCTATTTTAGCAATATATTTCTTTGCATTTTCTGGAAGGTCATCAAAATTATTTACTTGAGTTATATCTTCATTCCATCCATCTAATTCTTCATATATAGGTTCACATTTTGCTAAATCATCTAATGAAGCTGGGAAATCTGTTATTATTTCATCGCCCATCTTATAAGATGTACAAACTTTGATTTTGTCAAATCCAGTTAACACATCTAATAACATAAATGAAATACTAGTTAATCCATTAACTCTAGCTGCATATTTTACTATAACAGCATCAAACCAACCACATCTTCTTGGTCTACCAGTAGTTACTCCAAATTCATGGCCTTGTTCTCTTATCTTATCACCAGTTTCATTTATTTGTTCTGTAACAAATGGCCCTTCTCCAACTCTTGTAGTATAAGCTTTTACTATACCAACAACATCCTTTATCATATTTGGTCCTATACCTGCACCAATAGCAAATCCTCCAGATATTGGATGAGAAGATGTAACAAATGGATAAGTTCCTAAGTCTAAGTCTAATAAAGTACCTTGTGCTCCTTCAAATAACACTTTTTTACCTGCTTTTACTGCATCATATACAATAACTGATGTGTCTGCTACATATTTCTTTATTTGTTCTGCGTACCCAACATATTCATTATATATGGCTTCAAAATCAAATAATTCTTCTTTTCCATATATGTTTCTAACTAATTTGTTTTTAGCTTCTATCTGAGCCTTTAATTTTATAGCAAATTTATCTTTGTCCATTAAATCACATATTCTAATTCCAGATCTCTCTGTTTTATCCATGTAACAAGGTCCAATACCTTTTTTTGTCGTCCCTATCTTTAAATCGCCTCTAGCTTCTTCTGATAATGCATCTAGCTCTTTATGGTATGGGAATATAACATGAGCTCTATCGCTAATTTTTATGTTTTCTGTATTTATATTATCCGCTTTAAACATTTCTAATTCTTCTAAGAATCCTTTAGGGTCAAATACTATTCCATTTCCGATTATGTTCACTGTCTTTGGATTTAAAACTCCAGATGGTATTAAGTGTAATGCATATTTTTTCCCTTCAACAACTAATGTATGTCCTGCATTATTTCCACCTTGTCCTCTTACTACTACATCTGCCTGAGTAGCAAGATAATCGATAACTTTACCTTTACCTTCATCTCCCCATTGAGAACCAACAATTGCAACTGTTTTCATGTAATTCACCTCTATATTTTATATACTCTCGAACGCTTTACTTATTTATTCTATCAAATATTCGTATTTTTTTCAACTTTTTTAGCGTTCTCCAATATTTAACAAATACTCTTCTATTTTTGAAAAGTCATTGATTTCTTTAATTTCTGTATTACTTTTTATAACTTTTTCTATAAACTTGTCCACGTCTAAAAGTTTTTCTAATTTACATATGTTAATTATATTTCCAAAGTTTGTATTAGTCATGTTTATATAATATTGATTGTCAACAATGCTAGCATAAACGACAATTGATTCTTTTAAATTATTATCAACTATCCTAAATAAGTTTATTTCATCAAGTATTTTAATTATATTGGGATATATACATTTTAAGCTTATTTTTTCCATATTATTCCTCCTAATAATTAATATTTATACACAGATAAAGCAAGCCAAAAGCTTGCTTTATCTACTTATTCACACTTATCAACAGGCTATCTGTGGATAGTGTGGATAATTTTTTAGCTAAATTTCAAGGTTTAGACATATTTAGTGACATGTATCCACATTTTTCCTGTAGAAAGAAAGGATGTTCTGTGGATATTAGTTAAATTATAGGTCTCTCAACTTATCCCCAAATCTTTGAACTTCACCAAGCCAAACTAGTTCCACAGAACCAGTTTCGCCATGTCTATTTTTTGCTATTATTATTTCTCCTATATTTTTACTCTCAGAATCAGCATGATAGTATTCGTCTCTATACAAGAACATAACTATATCTGCATCCTGCTCAATTGCTCCAGATTCTCTTAAATCAGATAACATAGGTCTATGGTCTGCTCTTTGCTCTGGTGCACGTGATAGCTGAGATAATGCTACTACAGGACAATTTAATTCTTTTGCTAATACTTTTAATGACCTTGATATTTTAGATATTTCTTGTTGTCTACTTTCATTATTACCTTCACCTTCCATAAGTTGAAGGTAATCTATCAGCACTAAATCTAAACCTTTTTCTATCTTTAACTTTCTGCACTTTGACCTTAATTCTGATATTTTTATACCAGGAGTATCATCGATGTGTATTTTTGCATCTGACAGTACTGCCATTGCATCTATAATCCTAGGCCAGTCATTATCATTAAGTGTTCCAGTCTTTATCTTTTTCAATTCTACACTAGATTGCGAAGATAGCATACGTTGTACTAACTGTTCTTTGGACATCTCTAAGCTAAATACAGCTACAGAAGCATCTCCTTTTAAAGCTGCATTTTGTACTAAATTTAAAGAAAAAGCAGTTTTCCCCATTGCAGGTCTTGCGGCAACTAATATTAAATCTGTTCTTTGAAGACCATTTATTTTTTTGTTTAAATCTTTAAAACCAGTAGTTATACCAGTTACATCGCTTTTATTGGTATATAATTTTTCTATCATATCATAGGCATCCATCAAAACTAAGTTTATAGATTTAAAATCGTCACTAGTTTTTTCCTGTGATATATCAAATATTCTCTTTTCAGCTTGTTCCAAAACATCTTCAATTTTTGTTGCTCCACTATATCCTAGATTTATTATTTCATTAGATGCTTTTATAAGCTTTCTAAGTACAGACTTTTCTTTTACTATATCAGCATAGTATTTTACATTTGAAGTTGTTGGCACTATTGTAGAAAGACTTGTAATATAACTGATTCCTCCAATATCATTAAGATGCCCTTGTTTTCTTAGCTCTTCTGTCAATGTGATTAAGTCTATAGGCTCACCTTTATTGCTTAAAGTTATCATACATTCATATATTATTTTGTGAGCCTCTTTATAGAAGTCATCAGGCCTTATAGTTTCTGTAACTGTTATTATAGCATCTTTATCTAGCAGTATAGAACCTAATATTGATTGCTCTGATTCTACACTATGAGGGGGAATTCTCGTCATGTCTTCCATCTTTATCACCTCTAGTTATTACTGTTTTTCTTTTACATCTACTCTTATTTTAGTAGTTACTTTTTGATGTATTTTTATTTCTACAAATGTTGAACCTAAAGTTCTTATTGGTTCGTCTAATAAAATTTTTCTTTTGTCCACATCTATATCTTTTTGTTTCTTTAATTGCTCAGCTATCTCTTTGGCTGTTATTGAACCAAATAATCTTCCACCTTCACCTGATTTTGAATATATTTCTATATTAATTTCTTCCATTTGTTTTCCTAATAAAACAGCTTCTTCATATTCTTTTTGAGTTTTTATTTCTTTAGATTTATTCTTTTCATTTAATTCTTTGATTGCTACACTATCTGCTTGCACAGCCATTTTTTTAGGAAATAAGAAATTTCTTGCATATCCATCACTTACTTCTTTCATTTCCCCTTTTTTACCAGTTCCTTTTACGTCTTTTAATAATATAACTTTCATCTATTCTTCCTCCTCTAAATACTCCTCTATTATTTTATTTACTATCTTGTAAGCTTCTTTTAGAGAAACATTTTTTAACTGTGCACCAGCTATATCTATATGTCCCCCGCCTCCTAATTTCTCCATAAGTACATGTACATTTATTTGCCCCAAAGACCTTGCACTTATAAATATAGTATCATCTTTTTCTCCTAATACAAAGGAGGCTTCTACTTCTTTTATATTTAATAGCTCATCAGCAGTTTGAGCTATTATAACGTTTATACTATCTATTTCTGTACTTGAATATGCTAGACATATTCTATTATTAATTATCTTTGTACTTTGAATTATTTCAGCCTTTATTATAAAATCTTTTACATCAGAATTGAAAAATTTCTTGACTTCTATTGTATCTGCTCCAACTTTTCTAAGGTAAGAAGCAGCTTCAAATGTCCTAACACCTGTTTTAAATGCAAAGTTTTTAGTGTCTAAGCTTATTCCTGCTAAAAGACCTTCAGCTGTAAGTTTATTGATTGTTACTTCTTCATCCATATATTGAACTAATTCTGTAACCATTTCACATGTTGAAGATACATATATTTCATGGAATAAAAGCACTGCATCATTTATAAACTCTACACCTCTTCTATGATGGTCTATTACTACTATCTTCTCAGATAACTTTAAGAGCTCTTCACATTCAGTATAATTGGGTCTATGAGTATCAACTACGACAACTAGTGTATTTTTAGTACAGTTATCAATAGCCTCCTCTTTTCCAATAAACAACTTCTTATAATAATTACTTTCATTTATTTTATTTATAAATATCTCTATAGATTCATTTACAGATTGTAAAACTATATTCGCTGTCTTATTGCAAGATTTACATATATCGTAAACCCCAACTGCAGCTCCCATAGCATCCATGTCAGGATATTTGTGACCCATTATATAAACATGGTCACTTTCTTGTATAACCTCTCTCAGAGCATGACCTATAAGTCTAGATTTTACTTTTGTTTTCTTTTCTACAGCTTTAGATTTTCCACCATAAAATACAAACTTATCTTTTGTCTTTACAACAGCTTGGTCTCCTCCTCTACCGAGTGCTAAATCAAGAGCACCTGTAGCAAGTTTTAGGTTCTCATTTAATGTATCTCCATCTATACCAATTCCTATACTTATTGTAACAGGAAGATTATTTCCATAATCAATATGTCTTATTGTATCTAAAATAGAAAACTTCTCAGCTTCTAATTTTTTTAACTCTTTTTTATGCATTACCAAGAAGAATTTATCCTTTGAAGTCCTTCTCAAAGCACCATTTGAATTTAATTCTAAAGCAGAAAGTATTTTTTCTACTTCAACATTAATTAAAGCTCTCTTATCTTCTGCTGCACTTTTTAATACTTCATCATATCCATCTACTTGTATTAACATCATTGCATCTTTTTCATCATCATAATCTTGTTTTACTTGTAAATATTCTGTCTTATCTATCCAGTATAATATCATTAAATATTTAGGATTTTTTTCTTGATCATTTTTTATAACATTATAAACTATTGTATATTCTCTCTCTTTATAGTTTATTTCAGTGTACATCTCTTTATTTTCATTTAATACTTTTCTTAAATTAAGATTTTTAACTATCTCTTCTATATTTTTATCAAGTAAATCTTTTTGACCAATCATATCATAAAACTTTCCATTATACCATGATATATTTCCATCAAATTCTAGAATACATAGTGGTATTGGAAGATTTATTATAGCTTTCTTAGTTGTTTCATCTATATCTAAAGATAAATTTTGAATATACTCTGTCCATTCATGACGTCTAATATTAGTTGTTCTCCAATTGTGAAAAACCATATATGCAAAAATACAGAAAAATAAACACCCTACATACAAGTTGTAATAAAGCAAAATTATACTAGAAATACCAATAACAATTATATATAAATTTATTTCTGGCATATTTAATTTAAAGGTTTGTTTATTACTCATTTCTATCCTCCTAAGTGGATTTATAACTTCTCACCTTTCTAAAGTCAATTATACTATCTACCATACCAACAAAAGATATTCCCATAAATCCAAATAAACATAAAATTATCCCTGAAAGAAACATAATTTTATTTGGTCCTTGTCTTATCCATTTCTTTAAATAATAAATACAAACTGCTATTCCTTGAATTACAAACATTAAGTTAAAAACTAGCTGTAAATTAGTCATTATTAATTCTGTATATAATTTCGAGCCAATAATTTCAATAAATAAGACTAATAAATAAAGTAAAAAAGTTGTGACTATAGCATTTCCTGGTAAATAAAAGTCAGCAAATTTGGGAAATCTTATATTCAAACTTGTAATCCTTTTAATAAAGAATACACTTAAATAATATGTTACAAATGCTGATAATAAACCTTGTAAGAACAGCATCATTGGTAGCATATTTGTAAAATAACTTACGATTTCATCTGGCTTCATTTTACCAAATACTTTAAGCTCAGTTGCAGAAAAACTATTTTTTTGAATATTTACGATTTCTGTTATCATTTTAGCAACTTCATCTAATAAATTTACATTTAAAAATGTCTTCGATACAAAGAAATACACAACCATTGCAAGCACAAATATTATTGTTCCTCCATATATTGGTTCAAATTTATTACTATCTTCTTGCTCAAAACTTCTCTTCAGCATCTTTCCTATTGCTATACCTGGCAAAGAATACATTATACATATATTTAATGCATACGAAATGTCTGCAAATAAAATTAGCACACAAAATGTAATCAAAATAGATAAAAAAGAATACTTTTTATCAGTAATGGCACCTATAATTACATATGGGACAGCTGCTAATATACTAAACATTCCTAGCATTGGAATATAGGCTATTACTAAAGCAATTATTATAGCTAAAACTATTATAGACATGGCTTTAGATAGTCTAATTTTATTATTCAATTTAATATCACTCCCTATTATCCATATGTTTTTTTAAGTTAGATAAATCTCCATACCATCTTTCAACGCTATGTTCTTCCTCTATACCAATTTTTATTTTTTCCTTGACTTTATAATCCACATCTCTAAAACTAATTCCTAATCTCTTTGCTAAGAGATATGTTATCATTATTATATTTGCTAGAGTATCTTGAATTGCCTCATCTAAAGGTTTTACCCCTTTAAATAATAAGTTAAACAAATCACTTACACTCATTAATATTTCTGTTTTCATCCACTCTATTATCTTTATGTTTCTTGTTATCTCAGAACCTTTATCTATTTTCACGTTTGCAACCCTCCTTAATATATAATATTATATCATAAATAATAATATATTTAAGTATATAAACAAAAAAACGAGCGTTATAGCTCGTCTCATTTACTTATATAAATATCTATAATAAAAAATGAGCACAAGGCTCATTTTTTAATCTAATGTATATGGTAAAAGTGCTATATTTCTTGATCTTTTTATAGCAACTGTTAATTCTCTTTGATGCTTAGCACAAGTTCCAGATATTCTTCTTGGTAATATCTTTCCTCTTTCAGTTATATACTTTTGTAATCTTTGAGTACTTTTGTAATCTATTTTAGCATTTTTGTCAGCACAAAATTGACAAACTCTTTTTTTCTTACGTCTTTTTTTATTCATCATGACTTTTTTCCCTCCTTTTTAAAATGGTATATCGTCATCATCTATAGCTTGGAAACCTTGTGGGTCTAACCCTTGAGGTTCAAAGCTTGGCTCAAAAGCTGGAGCACTCTCTTTATATGAATTTTCCGATTTATTCTTGCTATCTAAAGCTTGTACTGATCTAGTACTTACTTTTGTAAAAGTTCTTTTTTCACCTGATTGTGTCTGATAATTGTCTACTCTCATAGATCCTTGAAGTGCAACTAATCTACCTTTAGTTATGTAGTTGGCACAAAATTCAGCGGATTTACCCATTACTTCAACAGGTATAAAATCAGTTTCTTTAGATCCATCTTTTTTTACATAGTCTCTATCAATGGCTATTGTAAATGATGCCACTGGTGTTCCTGTACCTGGGATGTATCTTAATTCAGGGTCTTTAGTTAACCTTCCCACTAATACAACTTGATTCATAAAAACACCACCTATTTTTTATAATAAAACTAGTTATTAAGCAACAACTATCATATGTCTTATTACGTTTTCATTTATCTTTAAGTTTCTGTCTATTTCTTTAGGAACGTCTACTGCTGATTTGAAGTTAACTAACACATAGAAACCTTCTGTAAACTTAGCTATTGGATAAGCTAATTTTTTAGTTCCCCAAGTATCAACTTTAACTATTTCTCCTTCAGTTGCAACAACTTCCTTAACTTTGTTTAGTACAGCTTCTCTTGTTTCTTCATCAGAGTTTGGCTTTACTACATAAACTAATTCATAATTTCTCACTATAATTCACCTCCCTTTGGACTTAACGGCTCTACACTTTTAGAGCAGAGAAATGAGACTAAAATCTCATACCTACACATTCTATCATTTTTTCTTATTTATGTCAATTTAAATTTTGGACAAATTTTAATATTTAATATAAGTTGAAATATATTTTTTAAATTAACAAGGGATGGCTATTGCCATCCCTCATAATATATCTATAAGTTATTATTTTTAATTAAGCTTCAACGCCCATAGCTTCTTTTAAAACTAATGCTATCTTTTTGATACCTTCTATTATTTTTTCTTCTGGCATATTTGAATAGTTAAGTCTGAAAGTATTTTCTCTACCACCATTAGGGAAGAATCCTCCTCCAGCAACATAAGCAACATTCTTTTCTAAGCATTTTGTCATTAATTCTTTAGCATTTAAATTACTTGGAAGCTCTACCCATGTAAATAATCCACCTTCTGGATGAGTAAATACTAATCCTTCTGGGAATTCTTCTTCCATAGTCTTAAGCATTACATCTCTACGTTTGATATAAACAGCTTTTATTTTATCAACATGTTCATCTAAGTCATACATATCCATAAATTTGCTTACTTCCATTTGAGATATAGTTGATGCTTGTAAGTCTGCACCTTGTTTTGCAAAGTTAAATTTAGATAGTATTTCTGCAGAAGCACAAGTCCATCCTAATCTGTATCCTGGGCAGAATATTTTAGAGAAAGTTCCTAAGAATATTACTAATCCTTTTGTATCCATTGATTTTAAAGATGGTAAAGTTTCTCCTTCAAATCTTAAATCTCCATATGGATTATCTTCTATTACTGGTATTTCATATTTATTTACTATTTCCATGAATTTTTTACGTCTTTCAAGTGGCCAAGTTCTTCCTGTTGGATTTTGGAAATCAGGTATTACATAAATCATTTTTATTCTATCAGTTGTTTCTAGTATTTTTTCTAGTTCTTCCATTATCATTCCATTAGAATCTGTTGGAACATCTATGAATTTAGGTTGGTAAGATTTAAATGCGTTTATAGCTCCTATGTAAGATGGGCTTTCACATAAAATTACATCACCTTCATCAATAAATACTTTTCCTGCAAAATCTAGACCTTGTTGAGAACCACTTGTAACTAATATATCATCTTTATTTACATTAGTTTGGTTTTTGTCATTCATTCTAGCTGCTATTTTTTCTCTTAATGGTTCATATCCTTCTGTTGTAGTATATTGCATAGCTGATCTTCCATTTTCTTCAAGCACTGCAACTGATACTTTTTTCATTTCTTCAACTGGAAATAACTCTGGAGCAGGCATTCCACCCGCAAAAGATATTATTTGTGGTTGTTGAGTAAGTTTTAAAAGCTCGCGTATTTCAGATCCTTGTAAACCTTCCATTCTTTTTGCATATTTAACTGCCATAATTAAAGCACCCCCATGAAAATGTTTTCTTCAATTTCTATTATACCAAAAATTTGGATATTAATATACGGTATTTGACATTTTTTAAATGTTAAATTTATATCATTTTTTTATTAGCTTTTTTACTCTCTTTTCTAATGTCTCTCTATCAAGCATTATTAGCCTTGAACATTTCGTACATTTTATCTTTATATCCATTCCAGTTCTTACAATTTCAAACTCTTTACATCCACATGCATGTTGCTTTTTCAACTCAACAATATCACCTATTTTTAAATCCATTGGCATAAATAATTAGCCTCCTAATCTAACTTCTTTGCTTCCTTTGAGCCATCTTCTAATTTACTTATACAATAAATTCCCTTTATATCTACATTATTTTCAACTAAAATTGTCTTTATTTTTTCCATATCTTCAAAAGAAAATTTAATTGATATTCCACAGCTTGCTGTTATTTCTCTTGGTGTTGGAAGAGCCATTACTTTTAAACCATTTTCACCAAATAACTTTTCTGACCTTATTGCATGATGTGTCGAATTAAACGATACTATATACATTTGATTCATTGCTTAATCCTTTCTGACTATCTACTTTTCTTTAGTTTAATATTTCTTATTGACTTTATATTGTTAAACAAACATATATTATATAGAAATAGTATTTGATGCATTTTTTAATGTTTCAACTATAGTGTACATATTTGTAACTGAACCAACTTGTAATTTTTCTTTTAAATTATAGTAATCTAAACAAGTTCCACAAGATAAAATTTCTACACCTTCATCTTCAAGTATTTTAAGATTTTCTATAGTTGCTTCATTTTCAGCACTTAATTTTACTCCTCCATTAACTAAAAGTATATGTTTAGGATATGGCTTTGATTCTGTTAAAGTATATATAAATCCTTTTATTAATACTTGTCCTAATTCATCATTTCCCAATCCCATCTTATCTGAAGATATAAATACACATGTATCTTCTAGTTCGCTTTCTTCTTTTTGAACTACAACATTATTACCTTTTTTAATTTCTATAGAAATTAAATTTTCTTTTTCATCAACAATCCTTGCTTCACAATTTAAAGATTTAGCAAGTTTTAATATATTTTCTTTTGCTGTTTCATTGTCAACTGTTGTAACTACAATACCTTCTTCTATATTATCTAATTCTTTTTTTGTATTTATAACTGGTTTAGGACAAGCAAGCCCTCTAGCATCTATTTTTATACTCATTGTTTGATTCATCTCCTTAAAATTATTCATACAATTTATATTTTATCATAGATATTATCTTGCTTGTTATAGATTGTTTCTATACTATTATAGGTTTATTATACTTACATTATTTCTAAATTTTTATACATAAATACTCCCTTTTGGTAGTACTCTAATTCTTTCTCTTTTGATATGCTTGAATATAATTGACCTAAGTCTATGTACAAGTTTGCTAATATCTTATTATTACCTAAATCTGATACTATTTTTATACATTTAATTAAATACTCAATAGCAAGAGTAATTTCATTTTGATTCTTATACATATTAGAATAGAATTTTAATGCTTTATACTCATTAAACTTGTTTTTATTTTTTATTGATGAGGCTAAAGCTATTTTACAATATTTTCTAGCCAAATCATAATCTTCTTTATCTATGTACGCTTCTATTATCTTAAATAAACCTGACATCATATATTCGTCTTCATCATTTTTCTTTATGTTGTACACTTTTTGAGAATACTCAAGAACTCTATCTGTCTCACCTATTTTTCTATAAACATCACAAATTGTTAAGTATACATTTGCTATTCCAGTTTTATTATCTTCATTTTCAAGTATTTTTAGTGCTTTTTTAAAATACTCTTTTGATTCTTCATATTTTCCAATCTCAAGCATGTTATTTGCTTTTAACACCAAAATATCGACATCTTCTTTTCTATCATTTTTATTATCTATTTCATTTATTTTATCTATGTACTTTAATGACATATTTGGATTATCTAATTTTATATAACAATATGCCATCTTACTATATAATTCCTTATATATGTTAATATCCTCAAACTTACTCTCTGATAAAATTTCCTCTGCAAAATTAAAGTGACTTATCGCACCTTTATAAAAGTCTTCCTGCATATATATCTTTCCTATGTTTAAATAGCACTTTAGTATGTTTTCACTATCATTATTTTTTATAAAGAAATATAAAGCTTTTTCAAAGTTTTCTATAGCATTGTTGTAATTAGATTTTTTTAAGTTAATATTAGCCATAAGAAAATTGCATCTGCCATAGTTCTCCATTAAATCGTATCTCTTACATATATCTAAAACTTCTTTTATTTGGTCCTCAGCCTTGTTTAACTCATTCTCTTTTATATAAATTTCACTTTGCAGTATTAAATTATCTGTTATCTTTTTTGACTGCATTTCTTTTGTTTCTAATAGATATTCCACGCTTACATCTAGCTTATCACCTAGATATTCCAACAGTTCATAACTAGTATGAGATTTATCTCTCTCTATATGGCTTATTTGTGCTGCTGTTATCCTATCTCCGGCTAACTCTTTTAATGTCATATTTTTTTCTTTTCTTAATTTTTTAATCTTTTCTCCTAAGCTCAAAATTTCCATACTATTCCCACCTTTTGAAGACATTTTTTTATAATATAATTATAACTTATATTTATTTTAAAAACACTACTTTTATTTTACAATATTTTCTCTATACATTAAATGATTTCCCATAAAAATGACTAAAATTTAGTTTATTTTGTATTTAATTAATTTAAATAAATCATTTTTTAAATTTGTTACTATTTTGTATTCATATATTCAGTCATAACGATTATAATTATATATAAGAATAGTATTTTAGAGAGGAGTAATTTTTATGAAAAATAAGAAAATAATGTTAGTGTTAAGT
>NZ_JAGWCS010000012.1:0-55415 GCF_020657705.1 Clostridioides sp. ZZV15-6598
ATCAAACTCTCAAATAAAAGTTTATCAGGCTCAGATACTATTGTTATCAAAATATCTGGCTTTATGGTTTGTTTCTTGTTTATAAATTAACCTACTGTTTAATTTTCAAAGTTCTTTTGTCTTATTTTCGTGCTCCTTTTGGGCACTCATATATAATACCATCTATGTTATTCTAAGTCAACGCTTTTTTAACTTTTATTTTAATTATTTTTTTGTCAAAACAAAAATAGCTCATATTAATGCATTTTTAAACACTTCAATACAAGCTATTTACATATTTAGACTTATTTTTATAATTATTTCAACTTAGATATTTCTGTATACCTATGTATATTGCCCATGCTATCTTTTCTTGATATGTTTCATCTGTCAAAAGCTTACATTCCTTTTCATTTGAAAGAAAACCACATTCTATTAATACTGATGGAATATTATTTTCTTTCAAAAGGTATATGTCATCTCTTGGCTTGACCTCTCTGTTATTTGTTTTATCTACAACTCTTTTAAGCTCTTCTTGAATACACTTCGATAATTCCTTGCTATCTTGTTTATCTTTAGGATAAAAGGTCTGAGCTCCATAGTATTTAGATTGTTCAAATGCATTTAGATGTATTGATACGAACATATTAGCATTGGAATTAGAGATTATTTCTTTTCTATTTTTCAAGTTCTCATTATATTTTTGTCTTGTCGTTTTATTATTTTCTTCTTTATAGAGGCTACTGTCATCTTCTCTGGTTAATATTACAAGACCTCCACTTGATTCTATAAGCTCTCTAAGCTTAAGCGTTATTGCTAAGTTGATATCTTTTTCAGATGTGCTCTTATCTTTGTTTAATGCGCCTGGATCAATTCCTCCATGACCAGCATCTAAAATTATTGTTTTATTTGTTATTGGCATATATTTGATAACATCTTCAGAAATATTTTTCACTTCAAATATTGATACTATTACTAGACACACCATAACAAAACTAAAAATTATATGTTTTATGTACTTTCTCACAACATCACCCTGTATATGTATACTTATAAAAACACTATAATATTCCAAATATTAGTACAAACATTTAAGTTTCATTTTAGTATTTATCAATCTCTATTTTTTAATATTAATATATGATTACATAAATATGCTATATTCATATCTACTCTAAATTCCCATTTTTAATTATTATCGAATAACAGGTATAATAAATTATGACAATTTATATTATGAATTATGTTATTAAGTAAGCTAAATTCTATTACTTATAAAATGTAAAATTTTTAATTATATTTACTGTAAATTTCTTTATCAATTTTTCAATAGAACTATTATCTCAATAACTCTAACATGTAATTTTTTATTAAACAATTAAAACAATAAAAAGGATGTTTTTCTATAGAAAAACATCCTAATAAGATATCTTATTATTTTATTGTATATCAATCATTAACTTAAACCCAACATTTTAACATACTCCCATATTTTCTGAATAACAGAAAATAAAGGATTTTGCTTTTCCAAAAAAATAAATAATTATCTTTTTGAGAATTGTGGAGCTCTTCTTGCTGCTTTTAATCCGTATTTCTTTCTTTCCTTCATTCTTGCATCTCTAGTTAAGAAACCTTCTTTCTTTAAAGCAGGTCTTAAATCTAAATCAGCTTTTAATAAAGCTCTAGATATACCATGTCTTATAGCTCCAGCTTGTCCAGTGAATCCTCCACCTTCAACTTTTACTATAATATCATATTTATTTTCATTACCAGTTAAAACTAATGGTTGTTTAACATCTCTTATTAATGTTTCATAGTTAAAATAATTTTCTAATGCTCTTCCATTTACTAATATATTTCCTTCACCTGCAACTAGTCTTACTCTAGCAACAGAACTTTTTCTTCTTCCAGTTCCATAATATTGAACGTTAGCCATTATAAACTCCTCCTTTCACCTATTAATCTTATTTAAAGTTTAAAACTTCTGGATTTTGAGCTGCATGAGTGTGTTCAGCACCTGCAAATACTCTTAATCTAGTCATCATTCTACTTCTTAATTTGTTTTTAGGTAACATACCATTTACAGCATGTGCTATAACTTCTTCTGGTTTTTTATCCATCATATCTCTATAAGATATTTCTTTTAATCCACCTACATAACCAGTGTGGTATCTGTAATATTTTTGATCTAATTTTTTTCCACTTAAAACTACTTTTTCTGCATTTACTACAACAACAAAATCTCCACCATCAACGTGAGGAGTAAATGTTGGTTTATGTTTACCTCTCAATACTGTCGCAATTTCTGTTGCTATACGACCTAATGTTTTTCCTTCAGCATCAACTAAGTACCATTTTCTTTGTACATCAGCTGGCTTAGCTATATAACTTTTCATAACTGTCCCTCCTTAACTACTTTTCATAAAAATTTTTTACCGTTTATGTCAAGTCCGGGGCAAGTGGACTTATTAACACATTCTCATATATTTTAATACATGTAGCCTGGTGTGTCAAGTTAATAATGAACTTTTTTAAGAAATAATCCTTGTGCTGGAGCTGTATGTCCACATTTTGATCTGTTTTTTGATTCTATTATATCTAAAAATGATTCATTAATTCTACCACGTCCTATATCAACAAGTGTTCCAACAATAATTCTCACCATATTATATAAGAACCCATCTCCACTAATTTCTAAAGTAATCAAATCATCTGTTTTTTTTATATTTATATCATATATTGTTCGTATTGTCTCTTTTATAGATGAACCAGAGCTCATAAAACCTTTAAAATCATGTGTACCCAATAAGCTTTTTGATTCTATACACATTTTATCAAAATCAAGTTCGTACTTTACTTGATATGATATGTTGTTAAGTATTGGGTGTCTAAACTTACTGTTATATATTAAATATTTATATGTTTTTCCTTTTGCACTGTATCTTGAATGAAAGTCATCATTAACTTCATGTGCCTCTATAACTGATATATCTTTTGGTAATTTAGCATTTAGTGCCATTGGTATACTTTCTATACTTATACTTGAATTTATTTTAAAATTTGCAGTTTGTGCAAGAGCATGAACTCCTGAATCAGTTCTACCTGACCCTATAAGTTTAACTTCTTCATTCGTTATCTCATATATAGCTTTTTCAATTGTACCTTGTATCCCTAGAGAATCTGGTTGCTTCTGCCATCCACAATAATTTCTACCATCATATTGGATTGTAATCTTTATATTTCTCATATTTTACCTCATCTATATATGCTTCTATTAAATCGCTATAAATCTAGTAGCTATTATTAATCCTAAATAAATAACTTGAAACACACATGCTATATAATCTGCTTTTACTATAACAGACTCTCTCATTTTTGTTCTATTGTGCCCACCTCTATAACATCTAGCTTCCATAGCCATAGCCAATTCATCTGCTCTTCTAAATGCACTAACAAATAGTGGAACTAAAAGAGGTACTAGATTTTTAGCTCTATTTATAAGATTTTTACTTTCAAAGTCTGCACCCCTAGACATCTGTGCTTTCATTATTTTGTCTGTTTCATCCAATAATGTAGGAATAAAGCGTAAAGCAATTGTCATCATCATTGCAAGCTCATGAACTGGTAAACCAATTTTCTTAAAGGGATTTAATAATCTCTCTATACCATCTGTCAATTCTATTGGTGAAGTTGTTAAAGTAAGTAATGATGTTCCAATTACTAAAAATATAAGTCTTATTGCCATAAAAATTGCTTGTCTCAAACCTTGACTTGTTATCGTTAAAAATCCAAATGACCATATCTCATCACCTGGTAAGAAAAAAATATTTATAATAAATGTAAATAAAATAATCCACTTAAGAGGCTTTACACCCTTAACAATATACTTAACTGGTATATTAGCTAACTTTATCATACCTAATAAACATAATAAAACTATCATATAAGGCCAAAATTTATTTACTACAAATATAGATACCATAAATACAATTGTTGCTACAAGTTTTATCCTTGGATCTAATTTATGAATAGCAGAACTTGTTGGGTAGTATTGCCCTATAGTTATATCTTTTAACATAATCCTCGTCCTCTCACAACTCTTAATATTTCCTGTTTTGCTTCTTCTAAAGTCAATATGTCTTCACTAATGTCAAAACCTTGTTCTCTTAATTTCAATGCAAGTTCTAAAACTTGTGGAATATCTAAACCAATTTCTTTTAATTTAATAGCATTTGATTTAAATACATCTCTAGGAGTACCCATAAATTCTATTTTACCATGATTCATAACAATTAAAGTTTGTGCCAGCTTTGCCATATCATCCATACTATGTGATGACAATATTATAGTCATATTGTTTTTTTCATGTAGGTTTTTTATTAAATTAAAAATTTCATCTCTTCCACCAGGGTCAAGACCCGCAGTTGGCTCATCTAATATAAGTACTTCTGGATTCATTGCTATAACTCCAGCTATTGCAACTCTACGCTTTTGACCTCCTGATAATTCAAATGGAGATTTATCTTTAAATTCCTCATATTCAAGCCCTACAGCTTCCATCGATGCTTTTACCCTATTATGTATCTCAGCCTCTTCTAGACCTAAATTAGCGGGTCCAAATGCTATATCTTTATCAATTGTTTCTTCAAATAATTGATATTCTGGATATTGAAATACAACACCTACTCTTTTTCTTATCTCAGTTAAGTTTAAATTCTTATCTGTTATATTAAAATCATTTATAAAAATCTCTCCTGAGGAAGGCTTTAATAGTCCATTTAAATGTTGTATCAATGTCGACTTTCCTGAACCTGTATGACCTATAAGTCCAACAAAATCTCTATCTTTAATCTCAAAAGATACATCATCAAGTGCCTTACTTGCAAAAGGCATCCCTTCATTATATATATGTGTTAAGTTCTTTACTATAATTGACATAATTCCATCACCATCTCATCCACAGTTAATATATCACTACTAATATTTATACCTTCTTCTATTAATAAACTAGACAACTCTGTCATACAAGGTACATCTAAACCGATTTCCTTTAACATCTCTATTTTGCTAAATACTTCTTTAGGAGTCCCTTCTAAAAGTTTCTTACCTTTCTCCATAACAACAACTCTATCAGCTTCTACAGCTTCTTCCATAAAGTGCGTTATATGTAAAACAGTTATATTTTCTTCTTTATTAAGTCTTTTTATTGTTTTCATAACTTCTTTTCTTCCAGATGGGTCTAACATCGCTGTTGCTTCATCAAATATTATACACTTAGGCCTCATGGCAATTATACCTGCTATTGCAACCCTCTGTTTTTGACCACCTGATAACAAATGTGGTTGTCTACCTCTTAAATCATACATACCTACACTTTTTAAAGACTCTTCTACAATACGTCTTATCTCTTTTGGCTCTATACCTAAGTTTTCAGGCCCAAAAGCCACATCTTCTTCTACTATTGTGGCAACAATTTGATTATCTGGGTTTTGAAATACCATACCTGCTGTTTGTCTTATATCCCATAATCTTTCTTCTTCTTTGGTATCCATTCCATCAATGAGAATATTTCCTTCTGTAGGCATAAGAATAGCATTTAAGTTTTTAGATAAAGTAGACTTACCAGAACCATTATGTCCTATTATTGCGACAAATTCTCCCTTTTTAACATCCAAGCTTAAATTATCTATCGCTTTAAGTTTTGCTTCATCTGTAATATACTCAAATGAAATATTGTTTACTTTTATTATATTATCCATTAATTCATACTCCTTTTAGTAAGCAATAACTTATAAAAATCATTTTACACATTATTATATCACACCTTAGTCAAAAAAATAAAAAAAAGATTAAGCCATCAAGCCTAATCCTTTCCTTACTATACTAATTCTATAAAAGCCATTTCAGCAGCATCGCCTTTTCTTGGCCCTATTTTTATTATTCTAGTGTATCCACCATTTCTCTCAACATATTTTGGAGCTAAATCTGTGAATAAGTTATTAACTACTGTTTCATCCATAACATAAGCTAAAACTTGTCTTCTAGCATGAAGATCTCCTCTTTTAGCAAGAGTTATCATCTTTTCAGCCATTCTACGAGTTTCTTTAGCTCTAGTTACTGTAGTTTCTATTCTTCCACTTCTTAGTAAACAAGTTACTAAGTTTCTTAACATAAGGTTTCTGTGAGCTGTTTCACGTCCTAATTTACGGTACTTAGCCATTCTTATCCCTCCTTTGCTCGCTATTCTTCACTTGGTTTTAAACCTAGTCCAAGTTCCTCTAGTTTTTGTATTACTTCTTCTAATGACTTTTTACCTAGGTTTCTAACCTTCATCATATCGTCTTCAGACTTATTGGCTAATTCTTCAACTGTGTTAATTCCCGCTCTCTTTAAACAGTTGTATGATCTAACTGATAAATCTAATTCTTCTATAGTCATTTCAAGAACTTTTTCTTTTTGATCTTCTTCTTTTTCTACCATGATTTCAACACTACTTACATGTTCAGTTAAGTCTATAAATAGATTTAAATGCTCAACTAATACTTTTGCAGCTAATGATATACCTTCTTGAGGGTTTATACTACCATTAGTCCAAACTTCTAGTACTAATTTATCATAATCTGTTTTTTGACCAACTCTTGTGTTTTCTACATGATAACTAACTTTCTCAACAGGAGTATATATTGAATCCACAGGTAAAACACCTATTGGAACATTCTCTGTTTTATTTTCTTCAGCAGAAACATAACCTCTACCTTTATCTACAAATATTTCCATATTAAACTTGGCATTATCATCTAATGTAGCTATTGCTAAGTCTTTGCTTAATATCTCAACATCTGGAGGACAGATTATATCTGAACCTGTGATAGAGCATGGTCCTTGAGCCTCTATTTTAAGTGTTCTACTTCCTTCACCATCTATAGTTGCTGAAAGCTCTTTTAAAGTTAATATTATCTCTGTAACGTCTTCTTTAACGCCAGGTATTGTAGAGAATTCATGAAGAACTCCATCTATTTTTATAGCATTTACTGCTACACCTGGTAAAGATGATAATAATATTCTTCTTAGTGCGTTACCTATAGTTATTCCATATCCTCTTTCTAGAGGTTCTATAACAAACTTACCATATCTATAGTCTTCGCTAAGCTCAACTATATCTACTTTTGGCTTTTCTATTTCTATCATGGACAAAACCCTCCTTAAAATTCAGTAATCCACTGAGGGTAAACAAAATTTTAAAATAATTTTTAAAAGTGTGCTTATTATTTAGAGTAAAGTTCTATGATTAAGTGCTCTGCTATTTCAAGATCTATATCTTCTCTTGTTGGAACACCAACTACTTTTGCTGTCATTCCTTCTACATTAGCTTCTAACCATTTAGGAGCTATTCTTGAGTTAACTTCTACTAAATTTTTGAATTTTGCAGAAGATCTTGATTTTTCTTTAACTTCTATCACATCTCCAACTTTAACTGTTAATGAAGCTATATCTACTTTATTTCCATTTAAAGTGAAATGACCATGAGTTACTAATTGTCTAGCTTCTTTTCTAGAAGATGCTAGTCCCATTCTGTAAACTACATTGTCTAATCTTCTCTCTAATAAACTTAATAAATTCTCACCTGATTTTCCAGGCATGTTTTCAGCACGTTCATATAAGTTTCTAAATTGAGTTTCTAAAACTCCATATATTCTTTTAACTTTTTGTTTTTCTCTTAATTGTAATCCATAGTTAGAAACTTTCTTTCTTCCTTGGCCATGTTGACCTGGAGCATAGTTTCTTTTAACTATAGCACATTTATCTGTATAACATCTATCACCTTTAAGGAATAATTTCATTCCCTCTCTACGGCATTGTCTACATGATGCACCTGTATATCTTGCCATTTATCTACACCTCCTATTTGTACTCTTATTAATTACACTCTTCTTCTCTTTGGTGGTCTACATCCGTTATGTGGGATTGGAGTAACGTCTTTTATCATAGTTACTTCTAGTCCAGTTGCTTGTAAAGCTCTTATAGCAGCTTCTCTTCCTGAACCTGGCCCCTTTACGAATACCTCAACACTTTTTAATCCGTGTTCCATAGCAGCTTTTGCAGCTGTTTCAGCAGCCATTTGAGATGCAAATGGAGTTGATTTTCTTGATCCTTTGAATCCTAATTGTCCTGAACTTGCCCAAGATATAGCATTTCCATGAACGTCAGTTAAAGTTATTATTGTATTATTGAAAGTTGACTGTATATGAGCATGACCACGTTCTATATTTTTACGTTCTCTTCTTCTAACACGTGTAACTTTCTTTTTTGGTTTAGCCATTTTCCTTTTCCCTCCTTCATCTAATTATTATTTAATTATTTTTTCTTTTTACGAGATACTGTTTTTCTAGGACCTTTTCTAGTTCTAGCATTAGTTTTAGTTCTTTGTCCTCTTAATGGAAGACCTTTACCATGTCTAATTCCTCTATAACATTTTATATCTCTTAATCTCTTTATGTTTAAAGCAATTTCTCTTCTTAAGTCACCTTCAACTAAGAAATCGTCATCTATAACTTTTCTTAACTCATTAACTTGATCTTCTGATAAATCTTTTATTCTTGTATCTGGATTTATCTCAGCTTTAGCTAATATTTCGTTAGCAGTTGCTTTACCTATACCATATATATAAGTTAAGCCTATCTCCGCTCTTTTTTCTCTAGGTAAATCTACCCCAGCTATTCTTGCCATGATCGCACCTCCTACACATAGTTTTTAGTGTTTAAAACTTCATATCATATATCAATCCTACGTCAGATTGTTTAACGATTTTAACGTTCTTTTGTTAACATCACAATATAGTATTATACTATAAAATTTAACAAAATACTAGTAATAATTTCTTATCCTTGTTTTTGCTTATGCTTTGGATTTTCACAGATAACCATTACTTTTCCTTTTCTTTTTATTACTTTGCATTTTTCACATATTGGTTTTACTGATGGTCTAACTTTCATTATTAATCCCTCCTTAGACTAAATATCAAGATAGTCTACTTCTTACGCCAAGTGATTCTTCCTCTTGTAAGGTCATATGGAGAAAGTTCAACATTCACCTTATCACCTTCAAGAATTCTTATGAAGTTCATTCTTAGCTTTCCAGAAATGTGGCATAATATCTCATGTCCATTTTCTAGTTTAACTTTGAACATAGCATTAGGTAAAGCTTCTGAAACTGTACCTTCTAATTCTATAACATCTTTTTTGGCCATTAACTAACCAGCCCTCCATTTCAATAAGTTAAATCATCTAATTTAACTTAGTAAGTTCAGCTCTTAAAAAAGAATCTGTAATCTCTTGTCCAGATACTACTCTTTTTCTAACTTCATCATTAATAAAATTATATTTTTTTAAGTGCTTAACTTTCTTTAACTTAGGTTTGTCAAGTTTTCTTTTCTTTCCATCAGCTATTAATACATATTCATTATTAATTATCTTGACTACGAAAAATAAATTTCCTTGATCTCGACCTAATGAAACCTTAACAACTTGACCTATACTTAAATTATCTGATAGCACTTTTTTCACCTACTTCTTAATTTACAACTTTGTCAATATCAAAGGTTCATGTTCAGTAATTGCTATCGTATGCTCATAATGAGCTGATTTTTTTCCATCTATTGTAACAGTCGTCCACCCATCTGATAGAGTCTTTACATGATAACGACCAGCATTAACCATTGGCTCTATAGCAATAACCATTCCTTCTCTAAGTCTTGGTCCTTTTCCTGGGAGTCCATAATTAGGTACCTGTGGATCTTCATGAAGATTTGCTCCAACTCCATGTCCTACCAAATCCCTAACTACTGAGAAACCATGTTTCTCAACGTATGTTTGTACTGCGTGTGAGATATCCGAAAGTCTATATCCTAATTTAGCAAATTTTATTCCTTCATAGAAGCTTTCTTTAGTTACTTCTATTAATTTCCTATCTTCTTCAGATATCATGCCTACTCCATGAGTTTTCGCAGAATCACCATGATATCCTTTATAATAGGCTCCTATATCTAAGCTTACAATGTCTCCTTCTTTTAATAGAGTTTCACCTGGAATTCCATGTACAACTTCTCTATTGATAGAAGCACATATACTTCCTGGAAAACCTCCATATCCTTTAAAAGAAGGTTCAGCATTGTATTTTCTTATATTCTCTTCAGCTATTTTATCTAATTCTAAAGTAGATATTCCCGGAGAAATAGCTCTTCTTAAAACTTCATGAGTATCAGCAACAATTTTACCTGCTTCTCTTAGAAGTTCTATTTCTTTCTTTGATTTCAAGATAATCATTTATTTTCCACTTCCTAAAGCTGCAACAATATCTTCAAATACTTTATCTATTGCTTGGTCACCTTTTATATCAGCTATTATACCTTGTTTGCTATAATAATCTACTAAAGGCTTAGTTTCATCTAGATAAACTTGTATTCTCTTAGATACAGTTTCTTCATTATCATCAGCTCTTTGATACAATTCTCCTTGGCATACATCACATACACCTTTTACTTTAGGAGGATTAAACTCAACATGATAAGTAGCTCCACAAGACTTGCATATTCTTCTACCAACTGCTCTAGATACTAATATGCTCTTATCAACTTCAATATTGACAACTTTATCTAGTACTATACCAGCATTTTTTAAGAATATATCTAAATGCTCACCTTGTGCTACATTTCTTGGAAATCCATCTAACATAAATCCATTTTTACAGTCTTCTTGAGATATTCTATCAGTAACTAAACCTACAGTTAACTCATCTGGTACTAATAAACCTTGGTCCATGTATTCTTTAGCTTTTTTTCCAAGTTCTGTTCCCTCTTTTATATTCTTTCTGAATATATCTCCTGTTGATATATGAGGTATATTGTATTTTTCTACTATTCCTGCCGCCTGAGTGCCTTTACCAGCACCTGGAGGTCCAAGTAATATTATTCTCATATTATCCATCTCCATTTTATTTTAAGAAACCTTGATAGCTTCTCATAACTAAGTTTGATTCTAACTGTCTCTTAAGCTCCAAAGCAACCCCAACAACGATTAGCAATGAAGTCCCAGCTAGGCTCATATTTACATTCATATAATGTGTTGTAAGAGCTGGTACCATAGCAATTATTGCTAAGAAAGTAGCTCCAGCTAAAGTTAATCTTGTTAAGATTCTATTTAAATAATCCATAGTAGGTTCACCTGGTCTGATACCTGGTATAAATCCACCATTATTTTTCATATTTTTAGATATATCTTCTGTATTGAATGATACAGTTGTATAAAAATATGAGAAGAAAATTATAAGTAGAATTTCAATTGATCTGTATGTCCAAAATCCTTGTTCTGTTGCCATACTTAAGTATTTTTGAACAAAAGCTTGAGCATCTGCCCCCATAAACATAGCTATTGTTTGTGGAAAAGCTAAAAGTGAACTAGCAAAAATTATAGGCATAACTCCTGATTGGTTAACTTTCATTGGTATATGAGAACTTTGTCCTCCATACATTTTTCTTCCAACAACTCTTTTAGCATATTGTACAGGTATCTTTCTAGTCGCTTCTTGTATAAATGTAACTCCTGTAACTGTAAGTAATATAACTACAATTAGAAGTATTATTACCCAAGGTGCAACTTGACCAGATTTAACTTGTTGTGCGATTTTAATAACATCTGTTGGTATTCTTGATATGATACCTGCAAATATTATTACTGAACTACCATTACCAATTCCTTTTTCGGTAATTTTGTCCCCAATCCACATTACTAACATACTTGCTGAAACTAATGTTATTACAACAGTTGTGATAAAAAACACACTATTTGATATTAAAGCACTTCTTACAATTCCTAATGTAATTCCCAAAGCTTGTACAACTGCTAGAGCTAGTGCTGTATATTTAGTGTACTTATTGATTTTTTTCTTTCCTTCTTCACCAGATTTTTGAAGTTCTGCTAAACTTTCAAAACCTACTGTTAGAAGCTGTATTATGATAGATGCAGTGATATATGGACTTATACCCAAAGCAAATAGTGAAAAGTTACTAAATGCTCCACCAGTAAACATATTATACAGAGAAAGTAGACTATTGCCGCCTACCATCTTTTGTATAATACTAGTGTCTATACCTGGAACTGGTATTGTAGTACCTATTCTGAATATCACGATCATCATAAGTGTATACATTACTTTTTTTCTTACTGCTTTAATCTTCCAAGCTTGTTTTAATTTTGACAGCACGCTAATTCACCCCGCCTGTACTGGCTAGGAGATTAGCAGGTTATTATACTAACTCTGCTTTTCCACCAGCTTTTTCTATTTTTTCTTGAGCTGAAGCTGTAAACTTAGCAGCTTTAACAGTTAAAGCTTTTTCTAAATTACCTTCACCTAAGATTTTAATTCCATCTTTACCTATTTTGCTTATAGTTTTAGTAGATTTTAATAATTCTGCAGTTATTTCTGTTCCATTTTCAAATCTATTTAAAACTTCAACATTAACTTCTGTGTAAACTTTCTTAAATATGTTATTGAAACCTCTCTTAGGAAGTCTTCTAGCTAGTGGCATTTGTCCACCTTCGAACCCTACTCTTACTCCACCACCAGAACGAGACCATTGACCTTTTTGTCCACGTCCTGCAGTTTTACCTTGTCCAGTTGCAGTACCTCTACCTAATCTTCTTTTAGCTCTTACTGCACCTTCAGCAGGTTTTAACTCATGTAACTTCATGGATTGCACCTCCTTGCACTACTTTTTAAAAATTATTCAGCTATTTCAGTTACTTCTAATAAATGACTTACTTTATTTATCATACCTCTTATTTGAGCATTGTCTTCTTTTACAACAACTTGTTCTCTTTTTCTTAATCCTAACGCTTCAACATTCTTTTTTTGGTTAGGAGTAGTTCCTATAACACTTCTAACTAATTTTATTTGTAATTTAGCCATTTTACACTACCTCCTTACCCTAGAAGTTCTTCAACTTTTTTACCTCTAAGTTTAGCTATATCTTCAACTGTTTTTAGAGAATTAAGTCCTTCTATTGTAGCATTTACCATATTTCTTGGATTGTTAGATCCTAAAGATTTAGCTCTAACGTCTTTTAGTCCAGCTAACTCAAGTACGGCTCTAGCAGGTCCCCCAGCTATTACTCCTGTACCTTCTACAGCAGGCATTATTAATATATTTCCAGCACCAAAGTGTCCGCGTACTTCGTGAGGAATTGTAGTCCCAACCATTGGCACTACTATTAGATTTTTCTTAGCATCTTCAACTGCTTTTTTTATAGCGTCTGGTACTTCCATTGCTTTCCCAGCACCTATACCAACGTGTCCGTTTTCATCTCCAACAACTACTAACGCTGCAAATCTAAAGTTTCTACCACCTTTTACAACCTTAGTAACACGTCTTACTTCAACAACTTTTTCTTGTAAGTCAAGTTGTCCTGCATCTATCGGCTTACGACGTAGCATGTATTTTTCCCTCCTTCGTATTAGAACTTAAGACCAGCTTCTCTAGCACTTTCAGCTAATTCTTGAATTCTTCCATGATATAAGTATCCACCTCTGTCAAATACAACTTCAGTGATTCCTTTTTCAACAGCTTTTTTAGCAACTAATTCTCCAACTTTCTTAGCTGCTTCTTTGTTTCCTGTATGATTAACAGCACTCTTAACTTCTGCTTCTAAAGAAGATGCAGCAACTAGAGTTACTCTGTTTGTGTCATCTATTATTTGAGCATATATATTGTTAGCACTTCTAAATACACATAATCTTGGTCTTTGAGCAGTACCGCTTATTTTTCTACGAACTCTCTTATGTCTTTGAAGTCTATTAGCATTTTTATCAGCCTTTTTTAACACCTAGCTCACTCCTTTCTAGCGTTTAAGTTTTGGTATTATTTTTTACCAGTTTTTCCTTCTTTACGTCTGATTACTTCATCAACGTATTTTATACCTTTACCTTTGTATGGCTCTGGTTTTCTCCAAGCTCTTATTTTAGCAGCATAGTTTCCTACTAATTGCTTGTCTATACCTTTTACTATTAACTCAGTTTGGTTTGGAGCTTCAACAGTTATTCCTTCTGGATCTTCCATTTCAACTGGATGAGAGAAACCTAAGTTCATAACTAATTTCTTTCCTTGTTTTTGAGCTCTGTATCCAACACCTTTTAGTTCTAATTTCTTTTCGAAACCAGTATTTACACCTACAACCATATTATCTAATAAAGTTCTAGTTAATCCGTGTAAAGATCTGTGTTTTTTATTATCAGTTGGTCTTTCAACCATTACTGTATTTTCTTCTTTTTTTATATTTAACTCAGCACTTAATTGTTTAGTTAAAGTTCCCTTTGGACCTTTTACTGTAACTAAATTTCCTTCAGCTATAGTAACTTCAACACCTGCTGGTATTATTATTGGCTTAACACCTATTCTTGACATGGTCGCACCTCCTTACATTGTTCATATTAATTACCAAACGTAGCAGATTACTTCTCCACCAACATTTTCTTTTCTAGCTTGCTTGTCAGTTAATATTCCTTTTGAAGTAGATATTACTGATATTCCTAATCCATTTAATACTTTTGGTATTTCGTGGTTAGCAGCGTAAACTCTCATACCAGGCTTAGATATTTTCTTAAGACCTGTGATAACTCTTTCGCCTTCTTGTCCGTACTTTAATTGTATTCTTATGATACCTTGTTTTCCATCTTCTATAACATCATAACCTCTTATGAAACCTTCTTCTAATAAGATTCTAGCTAACTCTTTCTTCATATTAGAAGCTGGAACATCTACAGTTTCATGCTTAACAACATTAGCATTTCTTATACGAGTAAGCATATCTGCAATTGGATCTGTCATTGTCATTTTGTAGCCCTCCTTCCATTCTAATCAAGCTTCTACCAGCTTGCTTTTCTAACACCAGGTATTTGACCTTTATAAGCTAATTCTCTAAAGCATATACGGCATATACCAAATTTTTTCAAAACTGAATGCGGTCTTCCGCATATAGTACATCTAGTGTATTCTCTAGTAGCGTACTTTTGCTTTCTTTGTTGTTTAACAACCATCGCTTTTCTAGCCACGGGAATCCCTCCTTTGCTTACTTAGAAAATGGCATTCCTAATAATTTTAATAATTCACGAGCTTCTTCGTCAGTTTTTGCTGTAGTAACGAATATTATATCCATTCCTCTTACTTTATCAATTTTATCATATTCTATTTCAGGGAATATTAATTGTTCTTTAACTCCTAAAGCATAGTTTCCTCTACCATCAAAAGCATTAGGGTTAACACCTCTAAAGTCTCTAACTCTTGGTAAAGAAACTGATACTAATTTGTCCATAAAGTAGAACATTTTATCAGCTCTTAATGTAACTTTTGTTCCTATTGGCATTCCTTCTCTTAGTTTGAAGTTAGCAACAGATTTTCTAGCTTTAGTTATAACAGGCTTTTGTCCTGATATTATTTCTAATTCTTCAACGCCTTTTTCTAATCCTTTTGGATTTTCTCTAGCGTCACCTATACCCATGTTAATAACTATTTTATTTAACTTAGGTATCTCCATTACGTTTTTATATCCAAATTTCTCCATTAAAGCAGGAGCAACTTCTTTCATGTATTTTTCTTGTAATCTAGAAGCCATTTAAGGTCCCTCCTTTCAAGCAATATTTATTATAATTCTTTTCCGCTCTTTGCTGATACTCTTACTTTTGTGCCATCTTTTACTTCATATCTTACTCTAACGCCTTTTCCTGTTTCAGGATCAAATGGCATTACATTAGATATGTGTATTGCGGCTTCTTTGTTTATTATTCCACCTTGTTGGTTCATAGCACTTGGTTTTTGATGTTTAGTTATTACGTTTACACCTTCAACTAATACTTTATCGGCTTTAGGGTATACCTTTAAAACTGAACCTTTTTTACCTTTATCTTTACCTGCTATAACTACAACAGTGTCACCTTTTTTAACACGCATCATGTCCTATTGCACCTCCTTAATTATAGTACTTCTGGAGCAAGAGAAACTATTTTCATGAATTCATTGTCTCTTAACTCTCTAGCAACAGGCCCGAATATACGAGTTCCTACTGGAGTTTTATCGTCCTTTATTATAACAGCAGCATTTTCATCAAAAGATATATAGCTTCCGTCATTACGTCTTACGCCTTGTTTGCTTCTTACTATAACAGCTTTAACAACCTTACCTTTTTTTACAACTCCACCAGGTGTTGCACTTTTAACAGTAGCAACTATAACGTCGCCTATGTTACCATATCTTCTTTTACTTCCGCCTAGAACACGTATACATAAAATTTCTTTAGCTCCTGAGTTATCAGCAACTCTTAGACGTGATTCTTGTTGTATCATATCGTAATCCCTCCTTCTTCAAAAACTACTTAACTTTCTCAACAACTTCAACTAGTCTGAATCTCTTATCTTTAGATAAAGGTCTAGTTTCCATTATTTTAACTCTATCTCCGATGTTACATATATTCTTTTCATCATGAGCCTTAAATTTCTTAGTTCTCTTAACACGTTTATTATATAGTGGATGACGTACGAATTCTTCAACAGCTACTACTATTGTTTTATCCATCTTATCACTAACAACACGGCCCATTCTAACTTTTCTTCTTCCTCTTTCCATGTTTAAAAAGCCTCCTTTCCAAATTAAGCTCTAGTTTCGTATAACTTTCTTTCAGCAAGAACAGTTTTAACTTTTGCTATATCCTTCTTAACAAACTTTATTCTAGCTGTATTTTCTAATTGACCAGTAGCTAATTGGAATCTTAAGCTAAATAATTCACTTTTGAAGTCGTTTAATTTGTTCATTAGCTCTTCGCTTGTTAAATCTCTTAATTCTTTAGCTTTCATCCTATTCACCACCCTTTACTTCTAAATCTTCTTTTTTAACAAATTTACATTTGATTGGTAATTTATGTGCAGCAAGTCTCATAGCTTCTCTTGCTTTATCTTCAGAAACACCTGCTAATTCAAACATAACTCTTCCTGGCTTAACTACAGCTACCCAATATTCTGGAGAACCTTTCCCTGCACCCATACGAGTTTCTGCTGGTTTTCTTGTTACTGGTTTATGAGGGAATATTTTTATCCAAACCTTTCCCCCTCTTTTTATATATCTAGTCATCGCGATTCTGGCAGCTTCTATTTGATTAGAAGTTATCCAAGAAGCTTCTAAAGCTACTAGTCCAAACTCACCATAAGTAACTTTGTTACCTTTATGAGCTTGCCCAGCCATACTTCCTCTATGAACTCTACGACGCTTTACTCTTTTTGGCATTAACATGAGTATTTTTCCTCCTTCCTTGAACCTAACTATTATTAATTTCCTTTGTTTTCAGTTCTTTGAGGTCTTGATCCACCTTGAGGTCTTTGTCCACCTTGAGGTCTTTGCCCTCTGTAGTTTCCTCTGTTATCGTTTCCTCTTCTATCATTTCCTCTTCTATCGTTTCTTCTGTTATCTCTCTTGTTGTCTCTTCTGTCGCTCTTTCTGCTTTCTTCTCTTGGATTTACACCATCTCTAGTTGGTAAAACTTCACCATTACATATCCAAACTTTTATACCTATTTTTCCATAAGTAGTATTAGCTTCAGCGAAACCATAATCTATATCTGCTCTTAAAGTTTGTAGTGGTACATTTCCTTCACTATAACCTTCAGTTCTAGCCATTTCAGCTCCACCTAATCTTCCTGAAGCAGAAACTTTTATCCCTTTAGCACCAGATTTCATTGCTCTTTGTATAGCTTGTTTCATTGCTCTTCTGAAAGCAACCCTTCTTTCTATAGCTAAAGCTATATTTTCAGATACTAACTGAGCATTTTTATCTGTACTTCTTACTTCTACTATGTTAACTATTATACTTTTCTTTGTCATTTTTTCTAATTCAACTTTTAATGCTTCGATTCCAGCACCAGCTCTTCCTATAACTACACCTGGCTTAGCAACGTGTAAGTCCATTTTTATTTTGTTAGCTGATCTTTCTATTTCTATCTTAGCAACTCCAGCTGAGTATAATCTTTTCTTTAAGAATTTACGTATATTATGGTCTTCTAATAATAAGTTTCCGAACTCTTTTTTATCAGTAGCGAACCATCTTGAGTCCCAATCTTTTATAACACCGACCCTTAAGCCGTGTGGATTAACCTTTTGACCCATTACTTTCCCTCCTATCTATTAATTATTTTTTTTCTTTCACAACAACCTCTATATGAGAAGTTCTTTTTCTTATTGTAGTTGCACGACCCATAGCTCTAGGCATGAATCTCTTCATTGTTGGTCCTTGATTAGCAACTATTGATGCTATATATAATTTTTCAGTATCCATTTCGTGATTGTTTTCTGCGTTAGCTTTAGCTGACTTTACAACTTTAGATATTATTGAAGCTGCTCCTCTTGGAGTGAACTTTAATATCGCTAATGCTTCATCAACATTCTTTCCTCTAACAAGGTCACAGATTTGGCCTGCTTTTCTTGGTGATACACGTACATATTTAGCAGTAGCTTTTGCTTCCATTGTTATTCCTCCTTTCTTAGTCATAATTTAATTATTTTCTCTTATTAGATTTTTCGTCATCCTTATGTCCTTTGAAAGTTCTAGTAGGAACGAACTCACCTAATTTGTGTCCAACCATATCTTCTGTTATATATACTGGAACATGTTTTCTTCCATCATGAACAGCTATAGTGTTTTCTACCATTTGTGGAAATACAGTTGAAGATCTTGACCAAGTCTTTATAACTTCTTTACTTCCACTAGCATTCATAGCTTCTATTTTCTTTAAAAGTCTTGCATGGACAAAAGGTCCTTTTTTAGTTGATCTTGACATTTATATTCCTCCTTTCCGAGCAAAAATAAATTTACTACTTAGTTCTTCTTGATACTATTAACTTATTTGAAGCTTTGTTTTTCTTTCTAGTTTTGTATCCAAGAGCTGGTTTACCCCATGGAGTAACAGGAGATGGTCTACCTATTGGAGATCTACCTTCCCCTCCACCGTGTGGATGGTCGTTAGGGTTCATTACAGAACCTCTTACAGTAGGTCTTATTCCCATATGTCTTTTTCTACCTGCTTTACCAATAACTACGTTACCGTGCTCTATATTTCCAACTTGTCCTATAGTAGCTTTACAGTTTATGCTTACTAATCTCATTTCACCTGATGGTAATCTTAATAAAGCATTTTTTCCTTCTTTAGCCATTAATTGTGCAGAAACTCCAGCAGATCTAACTAATTGAGCTCCTTTTCCTGGCTTTAATTCTATATTATGAATGATAGTACCAACTGGCATATCTTTTAATGCTAAACAGTTTCCTGGTTTTATATCAGCACCTAATCCTGATAAGATAGTATCTCCAACGTTGATTCCAACTGGAGCTAATATATATCTTTTTTCTCCATCAGCATAATTTAATAATGCAATATTTGCAGTTCTGTTTGGATCATATTCTATAGTAGCAACCTTAGCAGGTATACCATCTTTATCTCTTTTAAAATCTATTATTCTATATTTTCTTTTTTGTCCTCCACCTCTATGACGAACAGTTATTCTACCATGTACGTTTCTACCAGCATTTTTCTTTAAGTTAACTAAAAGAGATCTTTCTGGTTGATTACATGTTATTTCATCAGAAACTAAAACTGTCATTTGTCTTAAGGCAGGAGAAGTTGGTCTAAACTTTTTTATAGCCATCTGTTTTCCCTCCTTCGTTTGTTATAATATTACATTCCTTGGAAGAATTCTATTTCTTTACTATCAGCAGTTAATTTAACTACTGCTTTCTTAAAGCTTGCTGTTCTTCCTTGAGTTCTACCCATTCTTTTAACTTTTCCATCGTAGTTTAAAGTATTTACTTTATCAACACTAACTCCGAATACTTTTTCTACTGCTTTTTTTATTTCAGTTTTGTTCGCATCTTTAGCCACAACAAAAGTGTATTTTTTTTCACCCATTTCAGCCATACTGTGCTCAGTTACAACTGGTCTTATTATTACATCATGTGGATTAGTCATTATGCGTACACCTCCTCCACTTTTTTAACAGCATCTGTAGTTATTATAAATGAATCATATTTTAATATATCATATACATTCATAGTATTAACTAATGCAGTTTGAACACCTTCTATATTTCTAGCTGATTTTATTACATTATCATTTTTATCAGCTATAACTACTAAAGCTTTTTTAGCAGCATTTATATTATTTAATATTTGAGCGAATTCTTTAGTTTTAGGAGCATCCATATTTAATGCGTCTAATACTATAACTTCACTATTTTGTATTTTTGAAGATAAAGCACTCTTCATAGCTAATCTTCTTACCTTCTTAGGTAATGTATATTTGTAACTTCTTGGTTTAGGTGCAAAAGCAACTCCTCCACCTACCCATTGTACAGATCTTGTAGAACCTTGTCTTGCTCTACCTGTTCCTTTTTGTTTCCAAGGTTTTCTTCCGCCACCTCTAACTTCTGCTCTAGTTTTAGCAGATTGAGTTCCTTGTCTCTTATTTGCTAATTGATTTTTTACAACTTCATATAAAACATGTCCATTAACTTCTACGCCAAATATAGAATCTGATAATTCTATTTCTCCAACGTTTTGTCCACTAACATTTAGTACATTTAATTTTGGCATTGTTATTCCTCCTTTCTCTAGGTTAGTCATTATTTAGAAACCTTTACAGCTTCTTTTATAGTTACTACTGAACCTTTAGCTCCTGGTATAGCTCCCTTAACTAATATAAGGTTCTTATCAGCATCTACTTTAACAACCTCTAAGTTTTGAACTGTTACCTTTACGCTTCCCATGTGTCCAGCTAATTTTTTGTTTTTAAATACTCTACCTGGGTAAGAACAAGCTCCCATTGAACCTGGTCTTCTGTGGTATCTAGAACCGTGAGTTTCAGGACCTCTACTTTGTCCATGTCTTTTTATTGGACCTTGGAATCCCTTACCTTTACTTATTCCAGTAACATCTATTTTTGCACCTGCTTCAAATACATCAGCTTTTATTTCTTGTCCAACTGTGTATCCTTCTACAGAATCTACTCTAAACTCTTTTAAATGTTTCTTTAAAACATTAGCAGCAGCTAAATGTCCTTTTTTAGGTTTATTTAAAGATTTTTCTTTAGCATCTTCAAAACCTATTTGTATAGCATTGTATCCATCTTTATCAACTGTTTTTATTTGAGTAACGACCATAGGTCCTGCTTCAACAGCTGTTACAGGTATAACTACACCTTTATCAGTGAATATTTGAGTCATACCAACTTTTTTTCCTAATATTCCATTCATATTAGCACCTCCTATAATTCTTACAGCGGATTACATCATTTTAGAAGTAATCATTCTAAGATAGTTACCTATAGGATAATATCTTAGGGGTTCTTATAATTTTATTTCTATATCTACACCTGCTGGTAAGTCTAATCTCATTAATGAGTCAACTGTCTTAGGTGTTGGATTAGCTATGTCGATTAGTCTTTTATGAGTTCTTATTTCAAATTGTTCTCTAGAGTCTTTGTACTTATGTACAGCTCTTAATATAGTTACAATTTGCTTTTCTGTTGGTAGAGGCACAGGTCCTGAAACTTGTGATCCAGCCTTTTTAGCAGTTTCAACTATTTTACCTGCTGAAAAATCTAATAATTTGTGATCATATGATTTTAATCTTATTCTTATTTTTTCATTCTTAGCCATTTTGTTTTCCCTCCTTTATCACGTGTTTAATTTTCAAGTTGCGTACAACCAATACCGACACACTGCTCCGGGTGTGTTGTAACTTTCAAATCGATACCAGTTCGTATTTCACTAGGATTTAATTCTTATTTTCTTAATCTCTCAAGCACACTATTATATTTTATATCATTTGTTACATTTTTTCAAGTTTTTTTTATGTTTTTTTCAATTTTATTTTTTCTTACAACATTATAACCTCAAACTTGATTATTAATCTATCTCAAGGCACTAGTTTAGTATATATGCTTTATTGCTACTTGTCAACAAAAAACAAAAAAGAGAGGTTAAGCCCCCTCTTTTTTTATATGAAATCAATTAGCTTAGTAAAAGATTTATTCAACTATTGTAGCAACAACTCCTGAAGCTACTGTTCTTCCACCTTCTCTTATTGAGAATCTTAATCCCTCTTCTACAACTATTGAGTTTATTAAGTCTACTTCCATTGTTACGTTATCTCCAGGCATTACCATTTCTATTCCATCTGGTAACTTACAAGCTCCTGTTACATCTGTTGTTCTGAAATAAAATTGTGGTCTATATCCATCAAAGAATGGTGTATGTCTTCCACCTTCTTCTTTTTTAAGTACATATACTTCTGCAGTAAATTTTGTGTGTGCTTTTACTGATCCAGTCTTTGCTAGTACTTGTCCTCTTTCTATTTCAGTTCTTTGTACTCCTCTTAATAATGCTCCTATATTATCCCCTGCTTGTGCTTGGTCTAATAATTTTCTGAACATTTCTACTCCTGTTACTACTACTTTTCTTGGTGCTTCTGTTAATCCTACTAATTCTACTTCGTCTTGTACTTTTAATACTCCTCTTTCCACTCTTCCTGTTGCAACTGTTCCTCTTCCTGTGATTGAGAATACGTCTTCTACTGGCATTAAGAATGGTTTGTCAGTATCTCTTTCTGGTGCTGGTATATATTCATCTATTTGCTCGAATAATTCTACTATTTTATTTCCCCATTCGCTCTTTGGATCTTCTAATGCCATTAATGCTGATCCTCTTATTATTGGAGTATCATCTCCTGGGAAATCATATTCTGTTAATAAATCTCTTACTTCCATTTCTACTAGTTCTAATAACTCTTCGTCATCTACCATGTCACATTTGTTTAAGAATACTACTATATATGGTACTCCAACTTGTCTTGATAATAGTATATGCTCTCTTGTTTGTGGCATTGGTCCATCTGTTGCTGAACAAACTAATATTGCTCCATCCATTTGTGCTGCTCCTGTTATCATGTTCTTAACGTAGTCAGCATGTCCTGGGCAGTCAACGTGTGCGTAGTGTCTATTTGGAGTTTCATACTCAACGTGTGCTGTTGATATTGTGATTCCTCTTTCTCTTTCTTCTGGAGCTTTATCTATGTTTGCGAAATCTACTGCTTCTCCTAATTGATATCTGTCATATAATGTTTTTGTTATTGCTGCTGTTAATGTAGTTTTACCGTGGTCAACGTGTCCTATTGTCCCTATATTAACATGAGGTTTTGTTCTTTCGTATTTAGCTTTAGCCATTTTGAATTTCCTCCCTTTAATCTTGTGCAAGACGAGACAAGTCTCGTCTTGCTGATTATTTTTTATATTTATATTATTAATTAATTTTTAAATTATTTTCCTTCAGCTATCTTTTTAGCAACTGAAGCTGGAACTTGTTCATAGTGATCGAATATCATTGTATAAGTTGCACGACCTTGAGTTGAAGATCTTAGGTCTGTAGAGTATCCAAACATTTCTGAAAGTGGAACGAATGCATTTATAACTTGTGCACCGCTTCTTGCTTCCATTCCTTGTATTAATCCTCTTCTTGAGTTTAAGTCACCCATAACATCTCCCATGTAATCTTCAGGAGTAACAACTTCTACTTTGAAGTAAGGCTCTAAAAGAACTGCATTACCTTTCTTCATAGCATCTTTGAATGCCATTGAACCAGCCATTTTGAACGCCATCTCAGAAGAGTCAACCTCATGGTAAGAACCATCATATAACTCAACAGCAACGTCTACAACTGGATAACCAGCAACTATACCAGACTGCATAGCTCCCTGTACACCCATGTCAACTGGACCAACATATTCTTTTGGTACAGATCCACCAACAGTTTTGTTTGTGAACTTGTATCCTTCACCTGGCTCTTGAGGAGCAACTCTAATCTTAACGTGACCGTATTGTCCTCTACCACCTGATTGCTTAGAGTACTTGTATTCAACATCAACTGGTTGAGTTATAGTTTCTCTATATGCAACTTGTGGAGCACCAACTTTAGCTTCTACTTTAAATTCTCTTAATAATCTATCTACTATTATCTCTAAGTGTAACTCACCCATACCAGATATTATAGTTTGTCCTGTTTCTTGGTCAGTTTTAACTGTGAAAGTTGGGTCTTCTTCAGCTAACTTTTGAAGAGCTATACCCATTTTTTCTTGAGCTGCTTTAGAACTTGGTT
Organism: Clostridioides sp. ZZV15-6598; assembly: GCF_020657705.1. Taxonomy (NCBI): domain Bacteria; kingdom Bacillati; phylum Bacillota; class Clostridia; order Peptostreptococcales; family Peptostreptococcaceae; genus Clostridioides; species Clostridioides sp. ZZV15-6598. The sequence continues at coordinate 24,213 of NZ_JAGWCS010000012.1, forward strand.
CTATAGCAACAGATATAACTGGCTCAGGGAATTCCATAGATTCAAGTATTATTGGATTAGCAGGGTCACATAATGTGTCTCCAGTAGTAGTATCTTTTAATCCTACTGCTGCTGCTATATCTCCAGCATAAACTTTAGTTATTTCTTCTCTTGTATTGGCATGCATTTGTAGTATACGACCAATTCTTTCTCTCTTGTTCTTAGTTGCATTTAAAACATAAGAACCAGATTCTAATGTTCCAGAGTAAACTCTGAAGAACGCTAGTTTTCCAACAAATGGGTCAGTCATTATTTTGAATGCTAATGCAGAGAATGGCTCTTCATCAGAAGAATGTCTTTCAGCTTCTTCTCCATCTTCCAATATACCTTTTATAGCTGCTATATCTGTTGGTGCTGGTAAGTAATCTAAAACTGCATCTATTACTAATTGAACACCTTTGTTTCTATAAGCTGTACCACAGAAAACTGGGTTCATTTCACAAGCTATAGTAGCTTTTCTTATAGCAACTTTTAATTCTTCTATAGTAGGTTCTTCACCTTCAAGATATTTCATCATTAATTCTTCATCAGTTTCAGCTACTGATTCAACTAATTTTTCTCTCCACTCAGCGGCTAATTCTTTCATGTCTTCTGGTATGTCTGTTTCTTCCATTTCAACCCCTAGGTCGTCTTTGTATATAACAGCATCCATTTTTAACAAGTCTATTATACCTATGAATGAATCTTCTTTACCTATTGGTAATTGCATAGGAACTGCATTAGAATTTAATCTAGATTTCATCATGCTTACAACATTGTAGAAATCTGCACCTAATATATCCATTTTATTTACAAAAGCTATTCTAGGTACTCCATAAGTTTCAGCTTGTCTCCATACATTTTCTGATTGAGGCTCAACCCCACCTTTTGCACAGAATACAGCAACTGAACCGTCAAGAACTCTTAGAGATCTTTCAACTTCAACTGTGAAGTCCACGTGTCCAGGAGTATCTATTATATTTATTCTATGGTCTTTCCATGAAGCAGTAGTAGCGGCAGAAGTTATTGTTATACCTCTTTCCTTTTCTTGCTCCATCCAGTCCATTTGAGAAGCTCCTTCATGAGTTTCTCCTATCTTATGAGTTTGCCCAGTGTAAAACAGGATTCTTTCTGTAGTAGTAGTTTTCCCTGCATCTATATGAGCCATGATTCCTATATTCCTAGTTCTTTCCAAAGGAAACTTTCTAGCCATGGTTATCCTCCTTATGATATCCTCAATTTTATAAGATATCTATATATCCTACCATCTATAATGAGCAAATGCTTTATTAGCTTCTGCCATTTTATGAGTATCTTCTTTTTTCTTAACTGAAGCTCCTGTGTTGTTAGCTGCGTCCATTATTTCCTTAGCTAATTTATCAACCATTCCTTTTTCTCCACGAGCTCTAGTATATTTTACTAACCATCTTAAACCTAATGTTTGTCTTCTTTCAGGTCTAACTTCGATTGGCACTTGGTAGTTTGCCCCACCAACTCTTCTTGCTTTTACTTCTAAAACAGGCATTATATTATCCATTGCCTTATTAAATACTTCTAAAGCATCTTCTCCTGTTTTTTCAGCAATAACTGTGAAAGCATCATAAACTATTGTTTGAGACTTTCCTTTTTTTCCGTCTACCATTAAATTATTTATTAATTTAGTAACTACCTTACTCCCATACATAGGATCTGGTAAAACTTCTCTCTTTGGAACATTACCTTTTCTTGGCATTTCGCTTCCCTCCTTAATTATTTAACTTAAATCATAGGTACTCGACATAAATCATTTAATGCCGTGATGCCATAAATATCTATATATTTAAAGCACCGAACTATAATCAATCATTAATTGTTTTTATTTTTTAGCGTCCTTAGGTTTCTTAGCACCATACTTAGATCTTGATTGTCTTCTCTTATCAACACCTGCTGTATCTAAAGTACCTCTTAGTATATGGTATCTAACCCCTGGAAGGTCTTTTACTCTTCCGCCTCTTATAAGAACAACACTATGCTCTTGTAAGTTATGTCCTTCTCCTGGTATATAAGCAGAAACTTCTATACCATTAGTTAATCTAACTCTGGCAACTTTTCTTAAAGCTGAGTTAGGTTTCTTAGGAGTAACTGTTTTTACTGAAGTACAAACCCCTCTTTTTTGTGGAGCACTCGCGTCAGTTACTTTCTTGTTTAAAGAGTTGTAACCTTTTTGTAATGCTGGAGCAGTAGATTTCTTTTCAACTGCTTTTCTACTTTTACGAACTAATTGGTTAATTGTTGGCATCATCTGCACCTCCTTCCAAATTTTCGATCTTATCAGTGACCGCCAACTACATCAATATGAATACTCATACTGACTGATTGTAACATTTGTTACTTACAATTTAATGTTTATAGCACATGAATATGTGATATTAGCACTTTTCTAGCTTGATGCTTTTAGTTCTTGTTTATTGCCATTTAAAAGTCACTAAGAGCTCATATAAGCCCTTAGTGTACTTTTAAACAACACACTTTACTATTTTAACACCACAAATAATGGTTGTCAAGATTTCTTTACTCTATCTGCCATTAATCTTCAATTTTTTCAACAGCTATATTTCTATATTTCTTCATTCCTGTTCCTGCTGGTATTAGCTTACCTAATATAACATTCTCTTTAAGCCCTATTAGGTGATCTTCTTTACCTTTTATCGCAGCTTCTGTTAATACTCTTGTTGTTTCCTGGAATGAAGCTGCTGATAAGAATGAATCAGTTGCAAGAGATGCTTTAGTTATACCAAGCAATACTCTTTTAGCGACTGCTGGTCTTAAGTCTTTAGCTATAGCTTCTTCATTACATCTATTAAATGTTAATACATCTTCATATCCACCTGGTAATAAATCTGTATCTCCTGGGTCTTCAACTTTAACTTTAGATAGCATTTGTCTTACTATAACTTCTATATGCTTATCGTTAACATCAACCCCTTGAAGTCTATAAACCCTTTGAACTTCTTTAACTATATATTCTTGAACGCCTTTAACACCTTTTACTCTTACTATATCATGAGGATTTATAAATCCTTGTGTTAAAGGATCTCCAGCTTCTAACATTTGTCCTTGCTTAACTTTTAATCTAGAACCATATGGTATCACATATGTTTGAGTTTCGCCTTCTCCTGGTATTACATTTACTTCTTTTCTTTTTCCAGTTTCATCTATTTCAACTCTACCAGATATTTCAGTTATTACAGCTAAGCCTTTTGGCTTTCTAGCTTCGAATAATTCTTCAACCCTAGGAAGACCTTGAGTTATATCGGCTCCTGCAACCCCTCCAGTATGGAATGTACGCATTGTAAGCTGAGTACCCGGCTCACCTATAGATTGAGCTGCTATTATACCAACTGCTTCACCTATATTAACTTCTTTTCCTGTAGCTAAGTTTCTACCATAGCACTTAGAACAAACTCCATGATTAGTTTTACAGTTAAGAACTGTTCTTATCCTAATTTTTTCAATACCTAAATCTACTATAGTTTCTGCTTCATCTTCTTGTATCATAGCGTCAGCTTCAACTATAATTTCACCAGTTTCAGGATTTAATATAGGGTCTATAGTGTATCTTCCTACAATTCTATCATATATCTCTTCTATAACTTCATTTCCTTCTTTTATTGCATAAATTTCTGTAGTATCTTCTGTTCCACAATCTATTTCTCTTACAATAACATCTTGACTTACATCAACAAGTCTTCTTGTTAAGTATCCAGATTCAGCTGTACGTATAGCTGTATCAGCAAGACCTTTTCTGGCACCATGTGAAGATGTAAAGTATTCAAGTACTGATAAACCTTCACGGAAATTAGATTTAACTGGTATCTCAACTGTTTTACCAGATGCATTGGCCATAAGACCACGCATACCTGCTAGCTGTCTAATTTGGTTTTTAGAACCTCTGGCTCCTGAATGTGCCATTATATATATATTGTTTAATCTATCTAGTCCACCCATAAGAGCATCAGTAACCTTATCAGTTGTTTCTGTCCATGTCTCTATAACTTTTTCATATCTTTCTTCATTAGATATTAAACCTCTTCTGTATGCTTTTTCATATTTATCAACTTTTGCTTCTGCCTCAGATATAAATACTTTCTTTTCTTCTGGAACACTCATATCAGCAACCGCAACTGTTATACCACCTAATGTAGAATATTTAAATCCTAGAGATTTTATATAATCTAGTAATTCAGCTGTTTCTGTATTTCCATGTTTTCTAAAGCACTTATCTATTATTTTACCAAGAGATTTTTTATCTGCTAAGAAGTCAACTTCAAGAGCAAATGGGTTTTCATTTCTGTCTACAAATCCTAAATCTTGAGGTATACTTTCATTAAATATAAATCTACCAACTGTACTTTCAACTAATGAACTTCTTCCATCTTCAAGAGTTACCTTTAGTTTTACTAACGCATGTAGGTGAACTGATTTATTGTAATAAGCAAGTAATAGCTCATTAAAGTCTTTAAATACCATTCCTGTTCCTTTAGCATCATCTTGTGCTTCTATTGTTAGATAATAACAACCTAAAACCATATCCTGAGATGGAGTAGTTATAGGAGAACCATCTTTAGGAGCAAGAATGTTGTTTACAGAAAGCATTAAGAATCTTGCTTCAGCTTGTGCTTCTACTGATAAAGGTACATGGACCGCCATTTGGTCACCATCGAAGTCTGCATTGTAAGCTGTACATACAAGAGGATGTAGCTTTATAGCTTTACCTTCAACCAAGATTGGTTCAAATGCTTGTATACCTAATCTATGTAGAGTCGGCGCACGGTTAAGAAGAACTGGATGGCTTTTTATAACATCTTCTAAAACATCCCAAACTTCTGGCTTAACTTTTTCTACTATAGATTTTGCACTTTTTATATTATGTGCATATCCTTCTTTAACTAGTTTATCCATAACAAATGGCTTGAATAGTTCTAGTGCCATTTTCTTTGGAAGACCACATTGATAGAATTTAAGTTCTGGTCCAACAACTATAACAGAACGTCCTGAGTAGTCAACACGCTTACCAAGTAAGTTTTGACGGAAACGACCTTGTTTCCCTTTTAACATATCTGATAAAGACTTAAGTGGTCTATTTCCAGGTCCTGTTACAGGTCTACCTCTTCTACCATTATCTATTAATGCATCAACTGCTTCTTGAAGCATTCTTTTTTCATTTCTTACAATTATATCTGGAGCTCCAAGCTCTAGTAATCTCTTAAGTCTATTATTTCTGTTTATAACTCTTCTATATAAATCATTTAAGTCTGAAGTTGCAAATCTTCCACCATCAAGTTGTACCATTGGTCTTAAATCTGGTGGTATTACTGGTATTGCATCTAAAATCATCCATTCTGGTTTATTCCCAGATTTTTTAAATGCTTCTACAACTTCTAATCTTCTTATTGTTCTAACTTTCTTTTGTCCTGTACTGTCTTTTAATTCCGCTCTTAGGTCTTTGCTTTGTTGCTCTAAATCTATGTTTTGTAACAATATCTTTACAGCTTCAGCACCCATACCTACAGTAAAAGTATATCCATATTTTTCAAGAGCAGTTCTATACTCTTTTTCTGTCAATAACTGCTTTTCATTTAATCCAGTTTCTCCTGGATCAACTACTACATATGAAGCAAAGTATAGTATTTTTTCTAATGATCTTGGTGACATATCAAGTAGAAGTCCCATTCTACTTGGTATACCTTTAAAGTACCAGATGTGAGACATAGGAGCTGCTAGCTCTATATGTCCCATTCTTTCTCTTCTTACTTTTGATTTAGTTACTTCTACTCCACATCTATCACAAACTACACCTTTGTATCTAACTCTTCTATATTTACCACAATGACACTCCCAGTCTTTTTGTGGTCCAAATATTCTTTCGCAGAAAAGACCATCTTTTTCTGGTTTTAAAGTACGGTAATTTATAGTTTCTGGCTTTTTAACTTCTCCTCTAGACCATTGTCTTATTTTTTCTGGAGAAGCCAATGCTATTTTTATCGACTCGAAATTGTTTAATTCAAACAAGGAGTTCTCTCCCTTCTATTTGAGATTTACATTAATTAAATTTACACATCAAAGTCATCACCATCAAAGTCTATTTCTTCTTCAAATAAATCTTCTTCAGCGAATTCTTCTAAATTCTCTATATCCTCATCTTCTACGTTTTCCGTAAAATCATCTTCAATTTCTTCTATTATATTACTTTCTTCAACTTCTCCCATGTTGTTTACAACATCTAGTTCAAATTCACCTATTGTGTCATCTTCATCTACAGATTCTCTTACTTCTATTTCTTGATCTTCATCTGTTAATACTTTTACATCTAAGCATAAACTTTGAAGTTCTTTTATAAGAACCTTAAATGATTCTGGGATTCCTGGCTCAGGTATATTTTCACCTTTAACTATAGCTTCGTAAGTTCTAACACGACCTACAACATCATCAGACTTAACAGTAAGTATTTCTTGAAGTATATGAGCAGCTCCATATGCTTCTAGAGCCCAAACCTCCATCTCTCCAAATCTTTGTCCACCAAATTGTGCTTTACCACCTAGTGGCTGTTGAGTAACTAATGAGTATGGTCCAGTACTTCTTGCATGTAGTTTTTCATCAACTAAATGATGTAGTTTTAAGTAGTACATATATCCAACAGTTATTCTATTATCAAAAGTTTCACCTGTTCTACCATCATATAAAGTTAATTTACCATCTCTAGGATATCCAGCGTCTTCAAGGGCATCCATTATATCATACTCATTGGCACCATCAAATACTGATGTTGCAACATACCATCCTAAAGTCTTAGCAGCAAGTCCTAAATGAACCTCTAAAACCTGACCGATGTTCATACGTGATGGTATACCTTGTGGGTTAAGTATTATATCTAGTGGAGTTCCATTTTCCATAAATGGCATATCTTCTTCTGGTAATATTCTTGAGATAACCCCTTTATTACCATGACGACCAGCCATTTTATCTCCAACTTTTATTTTTCTCTTTTTAGCTATATAACATCTTACTAATTCATTTACTCCTGGAGATAAATCATCTCCATTTTCTCTAGTAAATACTTTTACATCAACTATTATACCAGATTCACCATGAGGTACTTTAAGTGAAGTATCTCTAACTTCTCTAGCCTTTTCACCAAATATTGCACGAAGTAATCTTTCCTCAGCTGTAAGTTCAGTTTCCCCTTTTGGAGTTACTTTACCAACTAATATATCTCCTGAATCTACTTCTGCACCTATTCTTATTATACCTCTGTCATCCAAGTTCTTAATTGCACTATCTCCAACATTAGGTATATCTCTAGTTATTTCCTCTGGTCCTAGTTTTGTATCTCTAGCTTCACATTCATATTCTTCTATATGAATTGTTGATAGTCTATCTTCTTTAACTAATCTTTCATTTATTAATATGGCATCTTCGTAGTTATAACCTTCCCAAGTCATGAATGCTATAAGACAGTTTCTTCCAAGTGCTACTTCTCCTAAATCAGTTGCTGGACCGTCTGCTATAACATCTCCTTGCATTATTTGCTCACCTTTAGTTATTATAGGTGTTTGATTTATACAAGTACCTGAGTTTGAACGTTTAAATTTAAGTAGATTATATCTATCTCTATTTCCATCTTCTCTTTTTATAATTATCTCATCTGCTGTTACTCTTTCTGCTATACCAGAATTTCTAGCAACAACAACTGCTCCAGAGTCTTTTGCAGCTCTATATTCTATACCAGTTCCTATGATTGGTGCTTCTCTTCTAACTAGAGGCACTGCCTGACGTTGCATGTTCGCTCCCATAAGGGCACGGTTGGCGTCATCATTTTCTAAGAAAGGTATCATAGCAGTGGCAACAGATACAACCTGCTTAGGAGATATATCCATATAATCTACTCTACTTTCAGGAACCATTTCAACAGCACCATTTACAGTTCTACAAACAACTCTATGGTTTACGAATTTACCATCGTCTGTTAATGGCTCATTTGCCTGAGCTCTTACGAATAAATCTTCTTCATCAGCAGTTAAATAATGTATCTCATCAGTAACTGTTGATGTTACTTTATCAAATTTTCTATATGGTGATTCTATAAATCCAAATTCATTTATTTTTGCATAAGTTCCAAGAGAGTTTATAAGACCGATATTTGGTCCTTCTGGAGTCTCTATCGGACACATTCTACCGTAGTGTGAATGGTGAACGTCACGCACTTCGAATCCAGCTCTTTCTCTTGAAAGACCTCCAGGTCCAAGAGCTGATAATCTTCTCTTATGTGTTAACTCAGATAAAGGATTTGTTTGGTCCATGAACTGAGATAACTGAGAACTACCAAAGAATTCTTTTATTGCAGCTGAAACTGGTCTTATGTTAACTAACGCTTGAGGCGTTATAGCTTCCATATCTTGAACTGTCATTCTTTCTTTTATGACTCTTTCCATTCTTGAAAGACCAATTCTAACTTGGTTTTGTAATAATTCTCCTACAGATCTTATTCTTCTATTTCCTAAATGGTCTATATCATCAATATTTCCTATATTATAGAAGATATTGAACTCATAACTTATTGAAGCTATTATATCGTCTAATAATATATGTTTTGGTATAAGTTCTTTAATTCTTGATTTTATAGCTTCTTTTATTTCTTCTTCATCACTATATCCATCTAAAATTTCTTTTAATGTTGGATAATGCACTTTTTCTTTTATGTTTAAATCATCTATGTCAAAATCAATATGAGACTTAATGTCTACAAAATTATTTCCTATAACTCTAACTTTCTTATCATCATCCATCAATAGATTTACTACATTTATACCTGCATTTTGTATGTCTTTAGCTAACTCATAGCTTATTTTTTCTCCAGCTTTTACAAATACTTCTCCTGTTTCAGGATTTATTATGTCTTCTGCTGAAATTCTATTCATAATTCTATAGCATAAAGCAAGTTTTTTATTAAATTTGTATCTACCAACTTTTGCTAAATCATATCTCTTTGGATCAAAGAATAAAGCATTTAACAAAGATGATGCACTTTCTACAGTAGGCGGTTCACCTGGTCTTAATTTTTTATATATCTCAACAAGACCTTCCTCTACTGTCTTAGTATTATCCTTTTCTAAGGTAGCAGATAATCTTTCGTCTTCTCCTAAAAGGTCAATTATTTCTGCATCTGTCCCTATTCCTAACGCTCTAAGTAAAACTGTAACTGGTTGTTTTCTTGTTCTATCAACTCTTACAGATATTACATCGTTAGAATCTGTTTCATATTCTAACCATGCTCCTCTATTAGGAATTACAGTAGATGAAATTAATCTCTTACCTGTTTTGTCTCTCTCTTCCGCATAGTAAACACCAGGAGATCTAACTAATTGACTTACGATAACTCTTTCTGCCCCATTTATAACGAAAGTTCCTCTTTCTGTCATTAAAGGGAAGTCACCCATAAATACTTCTTGTTCTTTTATTTCGCCTGTTTCTTTATTTATAAGTCTTACCTTAACTTTTAGAGGTGCACAATATGTAGCATCTCTCTCTTTACACTCTTCTATATCGTACTTTGGTTTATCATCTAAAGAATAGTCAACAAATTCCAATATAAGATTACCAGTATAATCTTCTATTGGTGAAATATCATCAAACACTTCTTTTAAACCTTCTTTTAAAAACCACTCATAGGAATCTACTTGAATTTCTATAAGATTTGGCACATCAGCTATTTCCTTAATTTTAGAAAAGCTCATTCTAGTTCTTTTACCTATCGTGACAGGATGTGGCATTCACTTTTCACCTCTCAATAATTAAAAATAAAACAATAGTTCATTCTAACGCATCTAATAATTTTAGCATAATGTCAAGTATTTTTCAATATATTTTTTATCTTATATGTAAACTATGCATTATTTTTGATTTTTTGTAAATTATTTTAAGCATATATTATGTATTATGTACAATTCTTCAATATAAAATCCAATTTTTTCATTTATCGGTGTAATTTTCTATAAAAAGTTACATTCCAATACTACACCCCTATTTAATTATAATTCCATAAGTAAGTGCTAGTAAATAATTACATTTATACAAAACCTGTTAAGTATACAAAATAAAGACCATAAATGAATTTAATCTGGAGTTTTTAATCTTAAACTATTTCCATCATAAATTATATCTACAGTCTTTATAAAAATAGAATTTCTACTATAATTAAGTTTTTTATTTTTACTATATATTAGTAATGTAATTATCCTAATATATTATCTGCAAATTGTGGTGTAGGTAAACCAAACCCTCCTGCTACTTCAAGTAAATCTCCTGTTATAAATGATGAATCATCACTAGCATAGAATAAAACAGCTTTTGCTATGTCTTCTGGTTTCCCTATACGATTTAAAGGAACATGCTTTAGAAACTCCTTTATAAATTCTGGAGACATATTATCTAAAGCAGCTTTAGTTGCAATAAGACCTGGAAGTACAGCATTACATCTAACATTATCTTTTGCATATTGTGTTGCTATATTTTGAGTTAATGAGTTAATTGCTGCTTTTGATACACAGTAAGCTATTCTAGATAGGTCAGGTAATACAGAACCTATACTAGATATGTTTATTATACTTCCCTTGCCATTCTTTATCATATGAGGAATAGCGGCTTTACATGGTAAATATACACTTTTTAAATTAGTATTTACTGTATCAAAGAAATTGTCTGTATCTCCAGTTAAAAGGTCTTTATCAAGTGAAGGATTTGTCGAACCAAAATTATTTACAAGTATATCTATCTTGCCTTCTTTTTTAACTACATCTTCTATCATTGAAGTAAATGTTTCTTCTTCACGAGCATTAAAATAAACAAACTTAGCACAACCACCTTCTGCGCTTATTCTATCTATAACTTCATTAGCCAATTCTTCTGAACGAGCTGCTAAATATACAACTGCTCCATTTTGTGCTAATATTTCAGCCGATGCCAATCCAATACCTTTAGTTGCTGCAGTGACCACTGCAACTTTACCTTGTAATTTTTCCATTATTAACTCCTCCTTAAATGCATTTTTTGAAATCTACATATTTCGATTTTTAGAAGTATTTCACTCATTTTAAATTTGTATTTGTTAATTAATTATTTATTACATTTTATTTTTAAAGTATTTTTGTAATTTTATAAAATAATATGTAGTTTTATATAATTTTCTTTTTATTATATCACCTTATATATGCACATTACAATAATTGTTTATATTTTAATTTAACAACTGTGTCTGACATAGCAAAAAACATATTCTCTAATAGTATTAAATTAAAATATCATTACACACTATATGATACCCTTAATTTAATACTATTATATAAATTTTTTTTATTTTATAAAAATATTTTCTTCACAATTTTTTATAAATAAAAAAAGATACCCATTTGGGTATCTTTTTAAAGAAACTACTTAACTTCTACTTTAGCTCCAGCAGCTTCTAATTTTTCTTTTATTTGATCAGCTTCTTCTTTAGAAGCTCCTTCTTTAACTGTCTTAGGAGCATTATCAACTACTTCTTTAGCTTCTTTTAATCCTAATCCTGTTATTTCTCTAACTGCTTTTATAACTCCAACTTTTGAAGAACCAACCTCAGCTAATACTACATCAAACTCAGTTTTTTCTTCAGCAGCTGGTCCACCAGCAGCTGCACCAGCTACCATTACTGGAGCTGAAGCTGATACGCCGAATTTTTCTTCAGCAGCTTTAACTAATTCATTTAATTCTAAAACTTTCATATTTTCTATAGCTTCTAATATTTGTTCTATTGTCATTTTTAGCACCTCCGAATTTTCTTTTCAAATTAATATTTATAATTTTTTAGTTAAGCAATTAAGCTTCTTCTTGACCTTCTGCCTTTTTCGCTATTGCATCTATTAAGTATGCAAAGTTTGATATTGGAGCTTTTAAGCTACCAAGTAATTTAGCGATAAGAACTTCTCTTGATGGTATGTTAGCCATTTCAACAATCTTAGCTTCATCATAGAATACACCTTCTACAACACCCATCTTTAATTTCATCTTTGGATGAGAATCCATGAATCCTTTTAATATTCTAGCTGGAGCAACTGGATCATCATATCCAAATGCTATAGCATTAGTACCAACTAATAATTCTTCATTGAATTGCTCTATGCCAACTTCTTTAGCTGCTCTTCTAACTAAAGTATTTTTATATACTTTGTAATCTACACCAGCTTCTCTCATTTGTTTTCTTAACTCAGTTACTTCTTCAACTGTTAATCCTTTGTAATCAACAACAACCGCAGCAGAAGATTTTTGTAACTTTTCAACTATTTCAGAAACAACTTCTGATTTAATTTCTATAGCTTTTCTCATCTAGATGTGCACCTCCTTCACCAAATAGGCTTAGTATTTACCGCAACATTATAAAAAGCTTTTGTTGCCAAAAGTAGACATCAAAAGCTTTAGTAATCTCAATTTATCTAAAACCTCGGTGGGATATTAAGCTTTCGCACCCACTATCTACGGCAAATCTATTCTTTTTTACATTGACAAATGATATAATAACATTTTTGTCAACCTGTGTCAACAGTTTATTATTCAGCTGTTCTTGCTGGGTTTATTTTAACTCCAGGTCCCATTGAAGAAGCTACAGTTATACTTCTTAAATATTGCCCTTTAGCAGCAGCTGGTTTAGCTTTTATTATAGCATCCATTAATGCAGCAAAGTTTTCAGATAATTTTTCTCCACCAAATGATACTTTTCCTACTGGAACGTGTATTATGTTAGTTTTGTCTAATCTGTATTCAACTTTACCAGCTTTTATTTCATCTATAGCTTTAGCTACATCAAATGTAACTGTTCCTGATTTAGGGTTTGGCATTAAACCTTTAGGTCCTAATACTCTACCTAATCTACCTACTACACCCATCATATCTGGAGTAGCAACTACTATATCAAAATCAAACCAGTTTTCACCTTGTATTTTTTGAACTAATTCTTCAGCTCCTACAAAATCAGCACCAGCTTGTTCAGCTTCTTTAGCTTTTTCACCTTTAGCAAAAACTAAAACTCTTTTAGTTTTACCAGTTCCGTGAGGTAATACAACTGCACCTCTTACTTGTTGATCAGCATGTCTTGAGTCAACACCTAATTTAATGTGTGCTTCTACTGTTTCGTCAAATTTAGCTCCAGCTATATCTGAAACTAATGTTAATGCTTCTGATGCATCATAGAATTTAGTTCTATCTACTTTTTGTAATGCACCTGCATATCTTTTACCTTTTTTAGCCATTTTATTTTCCTCCTTGTGGTTAATCTCGGCTTTTCGCCTCCCACTTTATAAAAAAAAGTGTATCTTTTAATTAGTCTTCTACTACAACACCCATGCTTCTAGCAGTACCAGCTATCATACTCATAGCAGCTTCTACTGATGCAGCATTTAAGTCAGGCATTTTTAATTCAGCTATTTCTCTTACTTGAGCTGAAGTTATTTTAGCAACTTTCTTTTTGTTTGGTTCTCCAGAACCTGATTTTAAGTTTAATGCTTTTTTAATTAAAACTGCAGCTGGTGGAGTTTTTGTTATAAAACTGAATGATCTATCTTGATATACAGTTATAACAACTGGTATTATCATCCCAGCTTGATCTGCAGTTTTAGCATTAAATTCTTTTGTGAATCCCATTATATTAACACCATGTTGTCCTAATGCTGGTCCAACTGGTGGCGCTGGAGTAGCCTTTCCTGCAGGTATTTGTAATTTTATTTGACCTATAACTTTTTTAGCCATTTTTAGCGCACCTCCTCAGATTTTTCTATAATAATAGTATTAGATTTTTTCTATACCTTCAAGCTCTATTACAAATAGAGTCCTTTTACCAAATGCATTTATGCACACTTTAACTTCTCTGTTTTCTAAGTCAATCTCTTCTATGTTTCCTACTTGTCCACTAAATGGTCCTTGAGATACCTTTACTGTATCTCCTATTTCAAAGCCAATATCACTATTTACTACTTTAGGGTCAGTTGTATCTATACCCATAGCTTTAACTTCATCTTCACTTAATGGTACTGGTTTTGAACCAGGTCCAACGAAACCTGTAACTCCCTTAGTATTTCTTACTACATACCAAGATTCATCAGTTATTATCATTTTAACCAAAACATAACTTGGATAAACTTTACGTTGTCTAGTTTTTTCTTTTCCAGTTTTAGTAGTTTCCACTACTTCTTCTGTTGGAACAACTACTTGTCTTATGCAGTCTTCCATACTTCTTGTTTTAACTGCTTTTTCTATTGTAGCTTTAACTTTATTTTCATGTCCCGAATAAGTATGAACTACATACCAACTTGCTTCTTGTAATTCTGACATTTAACTTACCTCTTTTCGTCTATTTTAGTAATAACGCTAGTGCACCAGATAATATAGTGTCTATACCCCATACTAATATAGTGCATGAAATAACTACAGTTAAAACTATACCTGTGTTTTTAAACAATTCTTTTTTTGTCGGCCATGTAACTCTTTTCAATTCTTGTTTAGTTTCTTTTAAATATCCAAATAAACTGAATCTCTTTTTAGTTTTTGCACCGTCATTTGTTTGGGCAGCCATTCCATACTCACATCCTTATAAAACTATTTTGTTTCTTTATGAGTTGTATGCTTTTTACAGAATCTACAATATTTTTGTAATTCTATTCTGTCTGGATTATTTTTCTTATTCTTAGTAGTGTTGTAGTTTCTTTGCTTACACTCTGTACATGCTAAAGTTACTTTAACTCTCATCTGATACACCTCCAACTTTGTAATACAATAATATATATTGTTAATATATGTGAATATAATATCTTTAAAATATGTATTTATTAAAAATCTACAGTATTCAAGATATTATTAACTTCCTATAATCATTACCTTGTATAAGTTATCACAAAATCCTATGCTGTGTCAATGTTTTTGTATTTCTATGTTAAAAAAAGAGGAGCATAACCCCTCTTTTTATTATTCTTTAATCCATCAGTTTAGTAATAAGAATTACTCGATTATTGTAGCAACAACTCCTGAAGCTACTGTTCTTCCACCTTCTCTTATTGAGAATCTTAATCCCTCTTCTACAACTATTGAGTTTATTAAGTCTACTTCCATTGTTACGTTATCTCCAGGCATTACCATTTCTATTCCATCTGGTAACTTACAAGCTCCTGTTACATCTGTTGTTCTGAAATAAAATTGTGGTCTATATCCATCAAAGAATGGTGTATGTCTTCCACCTTCTTCTTTTTTAAGTACATATACTTCTGCAGTAAATTTTGTGTGTGCTTTTACTGATCCAGTCTTTGCTAGTACTTGTCCTCTTTCTATTTCAGTTCTTTGTACTCCTCTTAATAATGCTCCTATATTATCCCCTGCTTGTGCTTGGTCTAATAATTTTCTGAACATTTCTACTCCTGTTACTACTACTTTTCTTGGTGCTTCTGTTAATCCTACTAATTCTACTTCGTCTTGTACTTTTAATACTCCTCTTTCCACTCTTCCTGTTGCAACTGTTCCTCTTCCTGTGATTGAGAATACGTCTTCTACTGGCATTAAGAATGGTTTGTCAGTATCTCTTTCTGGTGCTGGTATATATTCATCTATTTGCTCGAATAATTCTACTATTTTATTTCCCCATTCGCTCTTTGGATCTTCTAATGCCATTAATGCTGATCCTCTTATTATTGGAGTATCATCTCCTGGGAAATCATATTCTGTTAATAAATCTCTTACTTCCATTTCTACTAGTTCTAATAACTCTTCGTCATCTACCATGTCACATTTGTTTAAGAATACTACTATATATGGTACTCCAACTTGTCTTGATAATAGTATATGCTCTCTTGTTTGTGGCATTGGTCCATCTGTTGCTGAACAAACTAATATTGCTCCATCCATTTGTGCTGCTCCTGTTATCATGTTCTTAACGTAGTCAGCATGTCCTGGGCAGTCAACGTGTGCGTAGTGTCTATTTGGAGTTTCATACTCAACGTGTGCTGTTGATATTGTGATTCCTCTTTCTCTTTCTTCTGGAGCTTTATCTATGTTTGCGAAATCTACTGCTTCTCCTAATTGATATCTGTCATATAATGTTTTTGTTATTGCTGCTGTTAATGTAGTTTTACCGTGGTCAACGTGTCCTATTGTCCCTATATTAACATGAGGTTTTGTTCTTTCGTATTTAGCTTTAGCCATTTTGAATTTCCTCCCTTATCTTTCGATATAAATTAATTTTGCTCACAATAAGCTTATGGTAAGTATTTTACTATTAATCATTTCTGTTTTCAAGATGTTTTTCTAATTTTCTCTTAACCCTTTGTAAAGCGTTATCTATTGACTTTACATCTCTTTTAAGTTTGTCCGCTATGAACTGGTATGACTTTCCATTCAAATACAATTCTAGTACTTCTAATTCCAAGTCACTTAATAATTCGTTCATCTTTGATTCTATATTTTTTAATTCTTCTTTACTAATTATAAGTTCTTCTGGATCTGTTACTATACTTGTAGCTATTATATCTAAAAGTGTTCTGTCTGACTCTTCATCATATATTGGTTTATTCAAAGAAACATATGAATTTAAAGGTATATGTTTTTGTCTTGTTGCAGTTTTTATAGCAGTTATTATTTGTCTTGTTATACATATCTCTGCGAAACATTTAAATGAATTTGTCTTACTTCCATCAAAATCTCTAACTGCCTTATAAAGGCCTATCATTCCTTCTTGTATTATATCTTCTTTATCTGCTCCAATTAAAAAATATGACTTTGCTTTTGCCTTTACAAAATTTCTGTATTTGGTAATAATGTACTCTAGTGCTATCTTATCCCCTTCACTTGCTTTTAATACAATGTTATACTCATCTTGCTGACAATTGTCTATTAACTCATAACTTTTTTCTTTTGCTACCAACATGTAAATCTCCCCCATATATAAAACAAATTTATAGGTATATTATAGTCTAAAGAACCTAGTAATTTCAACGCTTTCTACGAATGTTCTCAAGTTTCGACAATGTTTCTTCATCTAACCTTTCCTCCAACCAATTTCGCTGAATTTTTTTCCTTAAACCGCTATTTTTTTCCTTCATTTTATTCTTGGAACGATCTAATTCTAACTTTAATTCTCTAGCAGACATTCTCATAGCACCTTTTCCTAAAATCATTTGTTGCTCTGCATAGTCATTAGTAGCTACTTTTACATCATCATACTTTGATAGAGAAGTTATAAATTTTTCTATATAACTATCTGCTGTTTGGTGCTCTCTTGTATAAACTATTGTTATGTGTTTTCTTTTTTCAACTTTTTCTCGGGAATTCTTAACATTATAAGCATCAAAAACTATTATAGTCTTATATCCCATAAACTCAGAGAATTCTATAATATCATCAATAAGTTTTTCTCGAGAATCTTCTAAATCCTCTTTAGCCAGTTCTTTTAAATTATCCCACGCATTTATAATATTATAGCCATCTATTATTAAGTAGTGATTTATGTTTCTTCTCATACTTATTTACTTTTTATCCAGTCTTTGTCTGAATATTTCATATAAAAGTATACCACCTGCTACAGATGCATTTAAAGATGTAACATTACCTATCATGGGCATTTTTACTATAAAGTCACAGTTTTGTTTAACCAATCTAGATATTCCAAAACCTTCACTTCCAATTACTACACCTAAAGGTCCTGTAAGATTTTGTTTATAAAAAGTTTCTCCATCCATATCAGCAGCTGCAATCCACAGCCCTTCATCCTTCAGTCTTTTTATTGTATTGACTATATTGGTTACCTTACAAACTGGCATATACTCTACTGCTCCAGCAGAAGCTTTTGTAACTACAGGAGTTATGTGTACAGACCTTCTTTTTGGGATAATAACTCCATGTGCTCCTACTGCATCTGCTGTCCTTATTATTGAACCTAAATTATGTGGATCTGTTATTTCATCTAGTATAATAAAAAATGGGTCTTCATTTTTACTTTTTACTGAGTCTATTAACTCATCTAATTCATAATACTTATATTCACTTGCATAAGCTATTACACCTTGATGAGAATGACTTGTGCTTACTTCATCTAACTTATGTTTATCAACATATTGTATAATTATATTCTTTTCTTTTGCCATTCCTATTATTTTCTTAATTGAACCTTCTTTAGCTGAGTTTGCAATTAATATTTTGTCTATTTCTCTATCACTCTTTATCGCTTCTATTACAGGATTTCTTCCTTCAATACTTGCCAAACTATTCACCTCCTACAAGGATTTAAATTTTTCTCTAACTTGAACTATATCACCACAAGTCATAGTTCCTTCTGGGCAACTTCCATTTACACAGCTTGGACCAGTCTTTTTAAATAATATAGGAGCAACTTTTTTAACTTCTCTTAACATTTCTACAGCTAAGTTTCTTATTTCCCATTGTGCTCTTTCACAGCATCTATGTTCAAAGAAATTAAATAAACTTCTAGCGTTTATAGTAAATACCATTTTTGTTTCACATGCATTTGGAAATACATATCTAGCATCCTCTATTGCTTTTTTTTCAGCTTGTCTCTTTGCTGTTTTCTCATTTTTTCCTTCTTTTATTAGGTCATTATAATGCTTATCAAATAATATCTCCACTAATTTGTCATAATCCTCTTGATCCTTTTTCATTGAGTTGACAAATAACTCTTTTGCTTTTTCTATTTTTTCTATTTCAGGAGGAATTATGTACTCAAATTGGTCTAGTTTAACATACCTTTGACTTTGTTGTGAAAAACTAGCTATACGATGTCTAACAATTTGATGCGAACAAGCTCTTGAAATACCTTCTATTGAAAATGTAAATGATGCATGTTCTAATATTGAACCATGCCCTATATTTAATAACATATTTAAAAATTTTTCTATACTTTCTTCTGTTAAGTCTTTTTCTATTTCGTCTGTCCCAACTGGTGAATAACATAATTTAGCTGCCATAGCTATTACTTTTTCGGGTTCAGGTGTATGTGATATTAATTTTACTTTCATAAATTTTTGTCCTTTCTTATTACTAATTTCTATATATTTATTATACATTAGTTATAAAAAAAGTGTTGCCTTATTAATTATTATTAAGACAACACTCTTTAATATTTACATATCTCTTTCAATAATTTTGATTCCTTTATTGATAATATATTGAAGTCTCTCTATTTCATTATTCAAATACAAATATCCAACTAATGCTTCAAATCCAGTTGCATGTTTATAGTCTATAATATCTGCATTTTTAGGAGAAGTATTTGATTTTTGATTTCTTCCCCTTTTATAAATTTTACTCTCTTCTTCTGTTAATTCACTCTCGATTTCATGAATTATTGATGCTTGAGCTTTAGCTTTTACATATTTTATGGCTAACTTATGCAAATCATTAACTTTTCGCTGTGTATTTTGTCTAATCAAGTGTTCTCTTATATATGTCTCATACACTGTATCACCTAAATATGCTAAAACTAGTGGTGACATAGTAACTAATTCAGTTTTTTCCATTTTTATACCCTTTTCCACTTAACACCTTGTCTTGTGTCTTCTAGTACAATTCCCATATCTAATAATTGTTGTCTTATATCATCTGCTAATTGGAATTCTTTATTTTTCTTTGCGTCAGTTCTCTTTTGTATTAATTCTTCAATGTCTTTATCTAGCACAGTATCTTTTTTCTTATTTACAATATTTAATACTCCTGTAAGCTCATTAAATTCATCTAAACATTTCTTAGCTAACTCTAAAGAAGAATTTTCGTCTACATTAGAATTTATCAACTTAGCCAACTCAAATATAATACTTATTGCATCTGCTGTATTAACATCATCATCCATAGCATCTATAAATCTTTGTCTAAAGTTATCCAATTCTTTAACAAGTTCTACTTCTTTTTCTGTTAGAGATGATTCTTTTAAATTACTTAATGTAAACTCTAATTTTTCTTTGGTATTATATAATCTTTCAAGACCAGCTTTAGCTTGGTTTAACATTTCATCACTAAAGTTTACTGGATTTCTATAATGTGCTGATAACATGAAAAATCTCACTATTTCTAAATCATATAGTTTTGATATATCTCTTACTGTAAAGAAATTACCTTTTGATTTACTCATTTTCTCATCATTTATATTTATATATCCATTATGCATCCAATATTTTGAGAATGTTTTTCCACTTCTAGCTTCACTTTGTGCTATTTCGTTTTCATGGTGTGGGAATGTTAAATCTTGACCACCTGCATGTATATCAATTGTCTCACCTAAGTATCTCTTAGACATAACAGAACATTCTATATGCCATCCTGGTCTACCTTCTCCCCAAGGACTCTCCCATCCTGGCTCTCCTTCTTTTTTTGCTTTCCAAAGAACAAAGTCCATAGGATGTCTTTTTTGGTCATTAACTTCAATTCTAGCTCCAGCCTCTAAATCTTCTTGTTTTTGGCCTGAAAGTTTTCCATAGCCTTCAAATTTATTTGTATCAAAATATACATCGCCATTTACTGCATATGCATATCCTTTATCTTCTAATTCTTTTATAAAATCTATAATTTGTTGTATATTATCTGTAACTTGAGGATGAACATTAGCTCTCTTAATTCCTAATCCATCACAATCTACAAAATACTCTTTTATGTATTTAGTAGCAACTTCTTCTGGAGATATTCCTTCTTCGTGGCTTCTATTTATAATCTTGTCATCAACATCTGTAAAGTTTTGTACATAAGTTACGTCATATCCTCTATACTCTAAATACCTTCTTAGAGTATCAAATATTATAAATGGTCTTGCATTACCTATGTGGATATAGTTATAAACTGTTGGACCACACACATACATTTTTACCTTTCCTTCTTCTAATGGAACAAATTCTTCTTTTGCTCTAGTTAATGTATTATAAACTTTCACACTCATCACCTCACTGTATTTTTATAAATTATTTTATTAACATCATATATTATATTATAGTTGAAAATTGCAATAAATAATAGTACTACTATCATTTTTCATACTATCCTTTAAATTACATAATAATACTATCACTATTTTCTATTGTTCCTCTAAAAATATCTTTTTTTGAGAAGAACACTTTTCAAAAGTCTCTTCTGTAATCATTTTTTCGTCTTTTAACTTTTCTAAAATTGTAACATATTCTAAGCATAGCTCCTTTAATTCCTTTTTAACATCATCAATATTACTATACATAGTAATTACCCCCTTAATAATTAAATCAAACTAAAATAATAGATTACATTCTTCTATGCTTAATATTTTTATTAGTTTATTATTCATATTTTATTTATATTTTTGCTTTGCTTTTTATATATTAAATTTATTGGCCTAAATACCTTCATTTTGTTAGCCATATCTTTTCACCAAATACTAACACAAAAAAAGTCCGCATCTAAATTAGCGGACTTTTATGACTATAATATATGATTTTTTACATAAGTTATTCTATTTAAGCAAGTTTCTTTTCCTAAAACTTCCATTACTTTTGGTAAATCTGGACCATGCATTTGTCCTGTCAAAATTATTCTTGAACCCATAAATAAATTTTTTCCTTTTATTTTATACTCTTTTTGTATCTCTTTAAGCATTGCTTGACCAAACTCAGCATTTAATACTTCTGCTTTTTCTATTTTTTCTTGTAATGCATCTATTAAAGTAGGTATGTGTTCTAATTTTAAGAAGTCACTTCCTTCTTCAGTTTCTACCTCTACTTTATCTCCAAAAAATATACTTGCATGCTCAGTAACTTCTTTTACATATTGTAACTTTTCTTTAAGCACTGATATCATACTCTTTAAAAATTCATACTTACTAGTAGCTTCTGCTTCTGTTATAAATCCATCTTCTATTAAGAATGGTATAGCTAAGTCTGTTAAATAAGCATCATCACCATCT
This sequence comes from Clostridioides sp. ZZV15-6598, assembly GCF_020657705.1. Taxonomy (NCBI): domain Bacteria; kingdom Bacillati; phylum Bacillota; class Clostridia; order Peptostreptococcales; family Peptostreptococcaceae; genus Clostridioides; species Clostridioides sp. ZZV15-6598. The sequence continues at coordinate 46,207 of NZ_JAGWCS010000012.1, forward strand.
TTTATATAATGTTGATTAACCCAGTTTAACTTTTCAGTGTCAAATACTCCTCCACTTTTAGATACTCTTTCCACAGAGAAAGCTTTTTCTAATTCTTCCATTGTAAATAACTCTTGATTATCTTCTGGAGACCAACCAACTAGTGCTACATAGTTTACTAATCCTTCTGGTAAATATCCTTTTTTCTTAAAATCTTCAACTGCCACATCACCTTGTCTCTTACTTAATTTTTTCTTTTCTTTATTAAGTATATTTGGTAAATGTACAAATACTGGTGCTTCCCATCCAAATGCTTCATATAAATAAACATGTTTTGGAGTAGATGATACCCACTCTTCCCCTCTTATAACATGTGTAATTTTCATTAAATAATCGTCTACCACTACTGCAAAATGATAAGTTGGGAATCCATCTGTTTTCATCAAAACTTGGTCATCCAAATCATTAGTATTGAATTCCATGTCTCCTCTAACTAAATCTGTAAATTTAATTGTATGATTTTCTGGTAATTTTAATCTTATAACATATGGTACTCCTGCTTTTATATTAGCTTCTATCTCTTCTTTAGAAAGATTTTTGCAGTAACCATCATATTTAGCCGTTTCTCCTGCTGCCTTTTGAGCATCTCTTACTTCATCTAATCTTTCCTTTGTACAGAAACAGTAATAAGCTTTTCCACTATCTAAAAGTTGTTTTATATATTCTTGGTATATATCTAATCTTTGAGATTGAATATATGGTCCATATTCTCCTTTTTGTATTACTTTTCCATTATCATCTAATATAACACCCTCATCATGATTAACACCAGCCCATTTCATAGCATTAAGCATATTCTCTATAGCACCTTCTACTAATCTACTTTGGTCTGTATCTTCTACTCTTAATATATATTCTCCACCCATTTTCTTTGCAAATAAATAGTTATACAAAGCAGTTCTTAAACTACCTATATGTACAAATCCTGTTGGACTTGGTGCAAACCTTACTCTTACATTCATTTTTACTTCCTCCTGATATTTTATTCAATATAACTATAATATTAAACTAGTACATTGTTTTGCAAGTTTATTTTTAATCAAACTTAATAATAATATCCTTTTTATTTAAAAATACACATGTTTATTATATCAGAAAATACTAGGTTTAATTTCATAAATCTTTCTTTTAATCTATTTATTTTTCTAAAAATTAAAGGTATTATTTATGAATATTCATAAATATTTATTATCAACTTCTTAGAAGTCTATATAATAAATATGCTATCAAAAATAGTACTACAGCCCTAAAATTTAAAAAATCAAAAATGCATCTGTTGTAAACCTCATAGCATCTAAACTCCTCAACCTATCGTATCTTTCTACATTATTATTTGTAATATATATATTTTTCTTTCATCATTTCTAACAATCAAAAGAAGTTCACTTCCATCCTCTTTTTTTATGTGCAAATAGTTATCGCTTACACATGTTTTTATAGGATAATTTCCAAATGCTTCTTCTATATGTTTCCTGCGATTAGAATCGTCTTTAACATCATTTAAAGTTAAAATTTTACTTTTAAAATTTTTAATCTGTTCATTTATATTATTTATATTTTTATCATCTATACTCTTGCCTATATGTAAGTTTTTTATTTTATCAAATTTAGTATCTGAATATTTATAAATAATAAAACTTTCTCCATCTCCAAGAAAGCTTTCTTCTGATATTAATACTACTTTTTCCTCACTGGGTGAAGGTATTTTGATGTTCCAATATTCATTAAATTCTTTTGTATCATTGGATAAATAAGCTGAAACCCACATCAATATGCAAACAAGTAAAAAGGAACTGATAATTGTAATAACAATAATATTCAATATTTTTTTTATATCTTTATTAATCATCTTAGAATACTCCTTTATTTTTTAAGCATACATATTACATATTCTACCATAATAATAAAGTAAATTTAGATAATGATTTTAAAAGTAAAATATAGTTAATAAATATACTTTGATTCTCTATTTACTAATTAACTAGTTTAGGGTGTATCATATAATAAAATATACAATATGTAGATAATTATCTTGAAAGTATTATTAATCTTAGCCGAATAGTAAACAACAAAAAAACTGAGATGTAAAGTATTAAATACTTTACATCTCAGTTGAATTATTTTTACATTTATTCAAATGTATGATTCTAGTAAGCTTTTGCCATTACTACCATATGGTCTGCTTCTTTTCCACAATATACACACTTGTGACCTAAGTTTTCTTGTTCAAAAGGTAAGCATCTTATAGTTGCTCCTGTTTCTTCCTTAATCTTAGCCTCACATTCAGCATCCCCGCACCACATAGTCTTTATGAATCCTGGTTTTTCTTCCAAAGCTGTTCTAAACTCATCCATATTTTCAACTACAGATGTGTTATCTTCTCTATGTTTTCTTGCTCTTTCAAACATCTCATTGTGAATAACATCAAATAAATCATATACAGCATCAGCTAATCCTTCTAGAGGCATAGAACTCTTTTCTAGAGTATCTCTTCTAAATATCATAGCTTGATTATTTTCTATATCTTTTGGTCCAATTTCAATTCTTACTGGTACACCTTTCATTTCCCACTCATTAAATTTCCATCCAGTTGTATAGTTATCTCTATCATCAACTTCTACAGCTACACCTTTAGCTTTTAAATCTGCATATATTTTATCAACAGTTTCCATTACATTGCCTTTTTTAGCAGCTATAGGAACTATAACAACTTGTATTGGAGCTACTCTTGGTGGGAATACTAAACCTCTATTATCACTATGAGTCATTATAAGCCCACCTATAAGTCTTGTAGATGCTCCCCAAGATGTATGATATGGATTAGCTAAGTTACCTTCTCTATCTGCAAAAGTAATATCAAAAGCTTTTGTAAAGTGTTGCCCTAAGAAGTGACTTGTACCTGATTGCAATGCTTTCCCATCATGCATCATAGCTTCTATAGTATATGTTCTTTCACCACCTGCAAATTTTTCACTTTCACTTTTTTGACCAGACACAACTGGCATTGCAAGCAATTCTTCACATAAAGCTTTATATATTTCTAATTGTTGTATTGTTTCTTGTTGTGCTTCTTCTGCTGTTTCATGTAATGTATGACCTTCTTGCCATAAGAATTCAGATGTTCTTAAGAAAGGTCTAGTTGATTTTTCCCATCTAACAACTGAACACCATTGGTTATAAAGATATGGTAGCTCTCTATATGATTTTAACCATTTAGCATACATTGTACATATTATAGTTTCTGAAGTAGGTCTTACACATAATCTTTCTTCTAATTTTTTATTTCCTCCATGTGTTACCCATGCAACTTCTGGAGCAAACCCCTCAACATGCTCTGCTTCTTTGTTTAATAAACTTTCTGGTATTAATAATGGAAAATAACAGTTTTTATGTCCAGTTTCTTTGAATTTTTTATCCATAAATTCTTGCATTTTTTCCCATAAAGCATATCCGTATGGTTTCACGACCATAAATCCTTTTACTGGTGCATAATCAACTAAATCAGTCTTAGTTATAACATCCGTATACCATTGTGGAAAATCATCTTCCATTTTTGTTATTTCTTCAACAAATTGTTTTTCATTTTTTGCCATCTTAATTACCTCCTCATTTATTATGTTTTTATACAAAAACACCCTTTTATCTTTTTTATATAGATAAAAGGGCATTTATAAAGTACAACTCTGATTATCTATACAGTAGCTTTCTTTAAATTATTATCCTAACTTAACATTGTTTTTGATAAATTCTGCTTTTACTTTTTCACTTATTTCTTCTATTTTAATTAATTCTTTATCTTCTTCATATCTAAGTTTAAATTCTACTTTCCCTTCATCAATATTTTTACCTACTGTAATTCTCATAGGTATTCCTATTAATTCTGAATCGTTGAATTTAACACCAATTCTTTCATCTCTATCGTCTAATAAGACTTCTACACCCATATCTTGTAAATCATTATATATCTTTTCAGCTAATGACATTTGTTCCTCATTTTTCATATTTGCTGGAATTATCACAACATGATATGGAGCTACTGATAAAGGCCAAATTATACCTTTTTCATCATTATGTTGCTCAATTATAGCTGCTGCTGTTCTTTCTACACCTATACCATAGCATCCCATTATTATAGGTTTTGATTTACCATCTCTATCAATAAAGTTTGCATTCATAGATTCTGAGTATTTAGTTCCTAACTTAAATATATGTCCTACTTCAACACCTCTAGCTATTTCAAGAGGTTTACCACATACTATACATTTGTCACCTTCTTGAACATTTCTAAAGTCTCCAACTATACCTTCAAAATCTCTTCCATAGTTAGCATTTCTTATATGATACTCAGTTTTATTAGCTCCAACAACTATATTTCTTTGCTCAACAATTTCTTTATCTATAAAGACATAATCAGCATTTACTCCTATTGGTCCAGCAAATCCAACCTCTGCATTAGTTACTTTTCTTACAACATCGTCTGTAGCAAGTGCAAATTCTATAACAGAACCTATTGCATTAGATACTTTAACTTCATTAACTTCTCTATCTCCTCTTACAACAACTACAACTGTTTTCCCATCTGCTTCATATACTAAAGTCTTAGCAAATTTATCTGGAGAAGCATTTAAAAATTCTTCTAATTCTTTTATTGTAGCTGCTCCTGGTGTATGAACTTCTTGTAATTCTTTCATTTCTTCTTTTTCTGATACTGCATTACAAGACTCTGCTCTTTCTACATTGGCTGCATAATCACATCCACTACAGAATACAACTTCATCTTCGCCAACTTCTGATTTAACCATAAATTCAGCTGATGTGGAACCTCCTATAGCACCTGAATCCGCTTGAACTGGACTGTTGTCTAATCCACATCTATCAAATATACTTACATATGCATCAAACATATCTTGATATGATTTATCTAACCCTGCTTCATCTACATCAAAACTGTATGCATCCTTCATTGTAAAAGTCTTAGTTCTCATAACACCAAATCTTGGTCTTCTCTCATCTCTATACTTTACTTGTATTTGATACAAGTTCAGTGGTAATTGTTTATATGAAGTAATTTCTTGTCTTATTATGTCAGTAAAGGCTTCTTCATGTGTTGGTCCAAGGCAGTAGTCTCTTTCTGTTCTATCTTTTAACCTAAACATTTCTGCACCCATAGCAGTCCATCTTCCAGATTCTTTCCACAATTCTGATGGAAGTAAAGCCGCACATAGTATTTCTTGACAATCTTTTTTATTTAATTCTTCTCTAATTATTTGCTCAATTTTTTTGAATACCCTTAACCCCATTGGCAATTGATTATAAACCCCTGAAGTCATTTTTTTTATCATTCCTGACCTTACCATTAATTGATGGCTTGTGATTTCAGCATCTGCTGGAATCTCCTTCAATGTTGGCATAAACATTTTAGACATTTTCATTAATAAATTCCTCCTGAATATTGTTTTCCTGAAAATATAAAAAACCTCTCATCTCTATACAAGTATAGAGACGAAAGGTTTAATTTCCGCGGTACCACTCTAGTTAGCTATGTAAATAGCTCTCTTTAGGGAATGTAACGGTTCCTACCGTAAAGATTTTTATATCTTTAAGCTAAAAGACAGGTTCAAAGACTTCCTCTTGAAAACTCTCACCTCTGTTTTCTCTCTGTGAAGATTTCATCATTTTACTATTTCTTTATCATAGCTAATTTTATATTTATATTAATTTTACTTAAATTCACATATTATAGATATTCTATATAGGCCTATTATTTGATATCCATTAAACTTATTACTAATAATATATTAATTATTCTGACTTGTCAATAATAATAAACAAATACTTTGTGAAGCTATTCCTTGTTTTGCTCCTGTAAAACCAAGACCTTCTTCTGTGGTTGCTTTTATATTTATATTTTCAATATCTGTATTTAAAACTTTTGCTATATTTTTTCTCATACTCTCAATGTGAGGAGCCATCTTAGGACTTTGAGCAATTATAGTACTATCTATATTTCCAATTTTATATCCTTTACTTGTTATTAGATTATATACATGTTCTAGTAATTTCATACTATCTATTCCCTTATATTTTTCATCTGTATCTGGGAAATGCTTACCTATATCGCCTAAAGCTAATGCCCCTAAAATAGAATCCATTATTGCATGTATCAATACATCAGCATCAGAATGACCTAGTAAACCTTTATCATGTGGTATCTCTACTCCACCAATTATAAGTTTTCTTTCTTCTGTCAATTTGTGTACATCATATCCCAATCCTATTCTCATATAATTCTCCTTCTACTATTCACTTCATCTCTTTTTTCCATATTTAATATTTGTTCTGCTATATTTAAATCTTCTGGACTAGTTATTTTTATATTTTCATAAGAACCCATTACCATCGTAACACTTTGCCCTATATTTTCTACTAGCATTGAGTCATCTGTTCCATAATAGTTAGTTTTATACGCTTGTTCATAAGCATTTATTATAAGATTATATTCAAAAGTTTGAGGGGTTTGTGCTGCCCACAATAGCCTTCTTTCTGGAGTTTCTTGTACTGTACCATCAGATACTATTTTTATAGTATCACTTACTGGTACACCTACAACTACGGCCTTTTTTTCTTTAGCCATTTTTATAGATTCATTTATTATTCTATGGTCTACAAAAGGTCTCGCTCCATCATGAATAAGTACTATATCACAATTTTTATCTAATTTTTTTAATCCATTATATATTGAATCTTGTCTTTCTTTTCCACCATATGCTATTTTTATATTTTTAAAGTTATATTTATTTATTATATTTTCCTTAAAAAAATCTTCCTCTTCTTTTTTTATACATACCACAATTTCATCTATATTTATATTTTCGTAAAAAACTTGAATTGTATGCGCTATGATTTCTTTTTCTCTTAATTTTATGAACTGCTTATTTACGTCTAAGTTCATTCTCCTTCCGCTTCCTGCCGCAACAATTATAACACTATACATGGTATCACCTCGTATTTTATTTTTACCTATCATTTATTAAAACTTTTACTGTTTTTATATTTTAACCATCTGATTAATTATATATTAAATTTTCAGTTGTATAAATAGGTAATATCCATTTTTTAACCTAAAATATGTGTGTCTGTTGCAAATTATATTGATTTTTCAATAGCTTCATCTTTTTATTTTACAACTTTGTAACAGTTTGTATATCTATAAAAAACGTTTAAACCACTAAATTGATATAAAACAAATTTATCAATCTAGTGGTTTTGTATTAAAATATTAAATTAATTAAATCTATGTAATCTGGATAATTCTCTAAAATATTATTTTTTATTTCTTGTTTATTAAAATCTATTTCTATCAATTTATCCAGATTAACAATACTATCCTCGCAAGAAATAAAACATTTAGATATTTTCCACTTATTAATATGTACATTAATTTTACTCTTATTATCAATTGGTAAGATTACTTGAAACTTAGGTGTTTTATTATATATCCACTCTAACTTTTTATATTTATCTTCTACCAAATTGTATACACTTTTAATATCATCATCATCTAATTTAATTTCTTTTATATTTTTTATATTAGACTTTAGATAATCAACACAATAATCTAAAAAATAGTTTATATCTTTTTTGAGTATAAAATTAATATTTGTGACTTTACTTGAAACAGACTTAGTTGCCTTTGATTCTGTTGATTTATTTGAATTTAAATACTTAGTTAATTTATTTAAATCTGAATCATAAAGAAGAGTTCCATGATAAAGAGAATTTTGTCTTTTTATTGATTGTGCAGAACCAGAAATTTTTTTACCATTCAAAAATAAATCTTTTCTTTCAGTTATAGATACATTTAATCCTAATGATAAAAGCATACTTTGCATAAATTTAGTATGTTCTAAAAAATCGATTTCATGAAGATTCCTATTTTTTTGTATAAATGACATATTGATGTTTCCTAAGTCATGATACACAGTACCTCCACCAGATATTCTTCTTAAAATGGGAATTTCACCCTTTTCAATAACATCATGATGTATTTCCTGATATGGATTTTGATTTTTTCCCATAAAAATAGATTCTTCATTTCTCCATATAATTATGATATCATCATTATATTTCTCATTTAAAAATAGATACTCTTCTAGAGCTAAGTTAAAGTAAGAATTGGTGTTTTTGTTTAATAAGTAATACATAAAAATACAGACTCCTTTTATATTTTATCTTCATATTATTTTAAATTTAAATAAGTTTACATAGTATTTAACTTTAAATTATTATTTCTAAATCATTAAACTTATTATAACATAATACAACACCTTACTATTACTGAACATCTGTGTTTTTATATTACTCTGAGAGTTTTATCAAGTTTACTTATCCTGACCATACACATTAAGAAATACATTTCTAGCTCTTTTGACTTCTTCATCTGGTAATAATACTGGTGTACCAATTGACTTCGCTAAATAATACACTTTTGCTGCATCTTCTAACATTACTGCTGCTGTAAGTGCATGGTTTACAGATGGTCCAACTGCAATCACTCCATGATTTGCTAAAAGACAAGCTCTCTTATCACCTATTGCATCAATAACGCATTTTCCCATCTGATTAGATGTTGGTGGTGAAAATTTTGCGACTGGAACTGAACCTCCCACTTCATTTGCAAGAGTTGTACTTGCACACTCTATAGATTCATTTAAAATTGCAAAGCAACTTGAATATGTAGAGTGTGTATGTATTATACTATTTATATCATCTCTATGTTTATATATATATAAGTGGTCTGGTGAATCTACTGATGCCTTCCATTTACCATCTACAGTATTTCCATCTATGTCTATTATGACAATATCATTTGGTGTAAGATTTCTATAATCCATTCCACTTGGTGTGATTGCTATATATCCAGTTTCTTCATCTCTTCCACTGACATTTCCTCCTGTTAGTGTAACTAAATTATAGTTTAAAAGGTCTAAAGACGCTTGTAATACCTCTTTTCTTAAATTTTCTAATAACATTAGTTAAATCCTCCTATTTATTAGAAACATAATTTTATATGTTCCTGTTATATATCTTACACAATAAAATTTTATTCTTGATATTTTAATTGAAAATTCTAAAAACTCTCTATAAAATTTAAACTTATATCTTTATAC